>NZ_DATIND010000006.1 GCF_035474595.1 Longimicrobium sp. | reverse complement strand
CGCGCATGCTCGCGCGCCGCCGCCGCTCAGGAATCTAATGCAGTGCTCGGAGCCGCCATAGCCTACCCGCCAGCGAGGCGGACGATCCGCTCGCAGAGCTCGGGATAGTCGATCCCCATGGCCGCGGCGGCCTTGGGAAGGAGGCTGGTGGCCGTCATCCCGGGCAGGGTGTTGGCCTCCAGGCAGAAGAGCTGCTCGCGGGCCAGGATGAAGTCGATCCGCGCGTAGCCGCGCAGCTTCAGCACGCGGAAGGCCCGCAGCGCGTACGCCTGCATCTGCGCCACCACCTCCTCTTCCAGCGGCGCGGGGCAGAAGTACTCGGTCATCCCCGGCGTGTACTTGCTGTGGTAGTCGTAGATCCCTTTCTTCGGCCGGATCTCCACCGGCGGGAGCGCCTGGTCGCCCAGGATCCCCACGGTCAGCTCGCGCCCTTTGGCGTAGCGCTCGATCATCACCTCGCTGTCGTACTTCCGCGCCTCCTCCACCGCCGACGCCAGCTGGTCGCTCTCGCCGACCACGGTGATGCCCACGCTGGAGCCCTGCTTGGACGGCTTCACGATGCAGGGGAAGCCGATCAGGTCCTCGATGGTGTCGGGGTCGTAGCGGAAGTCGGGGGCACGGGCCACGCGCCAGGGCAGCGTGGGCACCTGCGCGTCGCGAAACAGGCGCTTCGACACGTCCTTGTCCATGGCGATGCCGGAGCCCAGCGGACCGGAGCCGGTGTAGCGCACCCCCATCAGGTCCAGCAGCGCCTGGATGGTGCCGTCTTCCCCCGCCCCGCCGTGGAGCGCCAGGAAGGCCACGTCGGCGGCGCGGATCTGCTCCACGTCGGCCAGCTGGATGGGGTCCAGCGCGCCCTCCAGGTCGCCCGGCGGCGCGGCGTGCACGCCCTCGGGCAGCAGGTCGGCCTCTCGCTCGGGCGGCACGAAGCCGCGCGCGGTGTCCACCGTCCACACCTCGTGGCCGCGCTCGCGCAGCGCCTTCACGATCCCCTGCCCCGACGCCAGCGAAACCTCGCGCTCGGCGCTCGTTCCCCCCATCAGCACCGCGATCTTCATCTCTGTCCCTGTCCCCTCGGCCCGTGTGTTCCTGCGCTCGGTATCGGCCCTCCGCCCACGCACGAAGCGTACGCGGGCGCGCGCAACGACGCCAGTGCGTTTCCTCTGCCCTCGCAGGTCTCACGCGGAGACGCGGAGTCGCGGAGAACTCCGTGTGGTGATGAGTTCTCCGCGTCTCCGCGTTTCCGCGTGAGATTCAGGATGGTTGACGGACGAGCGAGCCCCCGTCCGCGCACGATGGCGGACGGGGGCTCGTTGTTTCGATCGATGAAAGACTTACAGCTCGCTGCCGCAGATCTCGCAATACCAGGCCTGCGGCTCGTTGATGGCGCCGCACTCCTTGCAGAGCAGCGCCTCACCGCGCTTGCGGGGCTGCTCCTGCGTGCCCTCGCCCGCCCCGCCGGTGGTGGCGGAGTCGCCCGAGCCGCCCGCGAAGCCGTTGCCCAGCCCCACGGCATCCGCCGAGGCCTGCGGCTGCGCCGGGCGCTGGCTGCCGCCGCTGATGGCGCGGTCCAGCTCCTCCAGGAACGCCAGGTCGTCGGCCGCCAGGTCGCTCGCGGCCGGCTCCTCGGCGGCGGGGGCGGCGGGCTCCAGCTGCTCCAGGAACGCCAGCTCGTCGCCCTCGCCCTGCGCGGGGGCGGACCAGCGGCCCGCCGCGCCGCCCTCGATGGAGTCCAGCCAGGGGAGGTCCTGCGCGGCGTCGCCCGGCTGCGTCGTCGGGTTCGCGGGGGCGCCGCCGAACTCGTTGGCGAACGGGTCCCACCCCTCCGCGTCGTCCTGCGGCACCGGCGGCGGCGCGGGCTCGTCCACAGCCGGCTCGGACGTGGAGTCGTCGAGCGTGGCCTCGGACTCGACCTCGCTGATCCACGCCGCCAGCTCCTCGCCGGAGACGGGGGACGTATCGCCGTCGGGCTCCGCCGCGGCTTCGGGCTGCGGCTCGTCGCCGAACGCATCCAGCGCGGAGACGGCGGCGTCCGCCTCGTCGTCGCCGATCGCCGCGCCGGGCTCGCCGCCCGCATCGTCCTCGGGCGCGTAGGCGAAGACCGGTAGCGGCTCCTCATCCCCCTGCGCTTCCTCATCCCCCCCGAAGTCCGCCGTTGCCTGGGTCTGCACATCGGCGCCGGCCTGCGCGCCGCCCGATTCATCCATTGCGAAGGCGCCGCCGCCGATCTCGCCGGAGAGCACGGAAAGGCGCTCCACCTCGCCGCGGGTGCGGGCGAGCGCCTCCTCGGCCGTGGCCACGTCGGCTTCCAGCGGCGAGCGGGCGCGGTCCCAGGCGCCGGCGTCCAGCTCGCCGATCAGGTGGCGCAGCCGCATCTCCTCCAGCGCGTCGGCGGCGTGGGCGCGGCGCTCCTCGGCGGCCTCCAGCTCGCCGCGCAGCGACTCCAGCTGCCCCTGCACCTCCTCGGCGTGGGCCGACAGGTCCTCGGTCACGCGCCGCAGCCGGTCCTCGTAGTCGGCGCGGACGCGCTGCGCCACGCGGCTGGGCGCGCCGGTCTGCACCTCGTCCAGCTTGGCGATCCAGGCGCGCAGCTGCTCGCGCTGGCTCACCAGCTCGTGCACGCCGTCCGCCGCGTTCGTCGGGGTCGTCATCTCAATCCTCTGGCGTGTCTCGAGAAGGCCGTTCAGCCGCGGAACATGTCGAGCACCACCTCCACCACCTCGGCCGCGGGCACCGGCTCCACCTGGGCGGTGCGCGGGAACTCGGGCGGCTGGAAGAGCGCGCGCTCCAGGCTGCGGTCGTACGCGGACCATCCCCCGCCCGGCACCTCGTGCAGCATGGCCATGGCGGGGTTCATCTTGCTGTCCAGGTCGTCGGCGTAGTGCAGGATCACGGCCTCCAGCGTCTGCGGCACCTTGGGGCTGGCCCACTCGTGGCGCCCCTGGTGGCTGGCGATCAGGTGCTGGAGATGGAGGAGCCGGTCCGCGTCGATCCCGGGGATCTGCTCCGCCTCCTTCGCCACCATCTGCAGGCCGATGAGGATGTGCCCCAGCAGCTGCCCCTCGTCGGTGTAGGCGATGGTGCGCGCCGCGGACAGCTCGCGCACCTTCCCCACGTCGTGCAGCAGCGCGCCGGTCACCAGCAGGTCGCGGTCCACCCGCGCGCCCTGCTTCTGGTAGTGCGCGCAGAGCGCGTCCGCGGCCTTGGCGACGGAAAGCGAGTGCTCCAGCAGCCCGCCCAGGTAGGCGTGGTGGTTCTTCTTCGCCGCGGGATGCAGGCGGTACTGCTTTCCCGTGGTCGTCTTCCGCCCCGTCATCCGCTGCAGCAGCAGGCGGAGCGCGGGGTCGGCGACGGTGTCGACCAGGAGGTCCAGCTCCTTCCCCATCACCCCGCGGTCGCGGGGCGAGGCGGGAAGGAACAGCTCCAGGTCGTCCTCGCCGATCTCCACCGGCTGGATGGAGGTGACGGTCAGCTCGATCCGGCCGTTGTACGTGGACGTCCGCCCGCGCACGCCCACCACGTCCTCGGCGGCGAAGAGGCGGTCCAGCCGCTCGGCGTCGTCCCACACCTTGGCGTCGATCGTCCCCGTCCGGTCGCCCAGGACCAGATGGAGATACGGCTTCAGGCTCTTGGTTTCCTTGCGCTGCTTGTCGTGGACGATGAAGCAGGCCACCACGTCGCGGCCGTCGGCCAGCTCGCGCACCTGCGGCCAGGTGCCGCCGCAGAAGGCGCGCGGGTCGGGGCGCGGGGCCGCGCGGGAGGATAGAGGGATGATGCTCATGCGCTCGACTGCCAGGCGGTGGTCCCGCCGATGATGGTGCGAACCGCGCGGCAGCGGAGCTTCCGCCCGCCGAACGGCGTGTTCCGGGAGAGGGAGAGGAACCCGGCCGGATCGACCGTCCACTCCAGCATGGGATCGAGCAGGGTGACGTCGCCCGCCGAGCCCTCGCGCAGCGAGCCGAGCGGGGGACGGCCGTCGGCCGCGCGATCGAGGTTCATCGCCCGCGCAGGCGCGCAGCTCATCCGCTCGATCATCTCCGCCAGGCCGATCAGCCCCGTGGCGACGAGCTCCGTGTACGCCAGGCCGACCGCCGTCTCCAGCCCGACGATGCCGTTGGGCGCGTCCTCGAAGGCCTGCTCCTTCTCGTCGTAGTGGTGCGGCGCGTGGTCGGTGGCGATCACGTCCAGCGTGCCGTCGGCCACGCCCTGCCGCACCGCGTCGCGGTCGGCGGCCGAGCGGAGCGGCGGGTTCATCTTGGCGTTGGTGTTGTACCACCCCACCGCCTCGTCGGTCAGCGTGAAGTGGTGCGGCGACCCTTCCGCCGTCACGCGCACGCCCTTCGCCTTCGCGGCGCGGATGAGGTCTACGCCGCCGCGCGTGGCCACGTGCTGGATGTGCAGGCGCCCGCCGGTGAGCTCCGCCAGCATCAGGTCGCGGGCGATCATCACGTCCTCGGCGGCGTTGGGGATGCCGGTGAGCCCCAGGCGCGTGGCAATGATCCCCTCGTTCATCGCCCCGCCGCGCGAGAGCGTCAATTCCTCCTCGTGCAGGGCGACGGGAAGGTCGAAGCTCTGCGCGTACTCCAGCGCCATCCGCAGCAGCCCGGCGTTCATCACCGGCCGCCCGTCGTCGGTGATGCACACCGCGCCGGCCGCCATCAGCTCGCCGATCTCCGTCAGCTGCTCGCCCTTCTGCCCCAGCGTGATGCAGCCGGAGGGGAAGACGCGCGCGCCGCCGGCCCGGAGCCCCGCCGCCTTCACGTAGCCGACCGTCGCGGGGGAGTCGATCGGCGGATCGGTGTTCGGCATCGCCACCACGGCCGTGAAGCCGCCGGCGGCCGCCGCCCGCGCCCCGCTCGCGATCGTCTCCTTGTGCTCGCCCCCCGGCTCGCGCAGGTGCACGTGCACGTCGATCAGGCCCGGCGCGACCACGAGCCCGGACGCGTCCATCGTCTCCGCGTCCGACGACTCGATCCCCTCGCCCACGCGGGCGATCTTCCCGCCGTCGATGAGGACGTCCAGGACGGCGTCGATTCCCTGCGACGGATCGACCACGCGGCCGCCGCGGATCAGCAGGCGGCTCACGCGTCGCCTCCCTCGGTCGCGGGGCCGCCGGAGAGGAGGTAGAGGACGGCCATGCGCACGGCCACGCCGTTGGTCACCTGCTGGAGGATGACGGAATGCGGCCCGTCCGCCACGTCGCTGTCGATCTCCACGCCGCGGTTCATGGGCCCGGGGTGCAGGATGAGAAGGTCGCGCGGCGCCGCCTCCACGCGGGCGCGGGTGACGCCGAAGACGCGGTTGTACTCGCGCAGGCTGGGGATGAACCCCGCCTTCATCCGCTCCAGCTGCAGGCGCAGGACGTTCAGCACGTCGGCCCACTCGATGGCGGCCTCGATGCGGTTGAACCAGCGCACGCCCAGGTCGCCCACGTCGGGCGGCATCAGCGTCATCGGCCCGCAGACGGCCACCTCGGCGCCCAGGCGCTTCAGCCCGTGGATGTTGGAGCGGGCCACGCGCGAGTGCAGCACGTCGCCGCAGATGCACACCTTCAGCCCCTCCAGCGGGCCGCGGTGGTCGCGGATGGTGAGCAGGTCCAGCAGCCCCTGCGTGGGGTGCTCGTGCTTCCCGTCGCCCGCGTTGATCACGCTGGACTCGATGCGCTCGGCCAGGAACCGCGCCGCGCCGCTCGACGCGTGGCGGATGACCACCATGTCGATCCGCATCGCCTCCAGGTTGCGGGCGGTGTCCACCAGCGTCTCGCCCTTCTGCACCGAGCTGCCGGTGGTGGAGATGGAGACGGTGTCGGCGCCCATCCGCTTCTCGGCGAACTCGAAGGAAACGCGCGTGCGGGTGGAGTTCTCGAAGAAGGCGTTCACCACCGTGCGGCCGCGGAGATAGGGGACCTTCCGCACCGGCCGCTCGCTGATCTCCTTGAAGGTCTCGGCGGTGTCGAGGATGGCGGTGATCTGCTCGCGGGTCAGCTCCTCGAGCCCGATCAGGTCCTTTCCCAGCACCGGGTTGACCAGCTCCTGCGCCATCAGGCCCCGGCCTCCACCAGGTCCACGCCCAGGGTGCCGTCGATCTCCGGCACCATCACCTCCACCCGCCCGCCCTCGGGAACCTCCACGCGCTCGCCGACCACGTCCGCCTGGATGGGAAGCTCGCGCCCGCCGCGGTCGATCAGCACGGCCAGCAGCGTCCGCTTGGGCCGCCCGAAGTCGGCCAGCTCGTCGAGCGCCGCGCGCACGGTGCGCCCCGTGTACAGCACGTCGTCCACCACGCAGATCATCCGATCGTCGATGCCGCCGGCCGGGAGCCGCGTCTGCCCGACCACCGGGCGCGGGCCCACCACCATCAGGTCGTCGCGGTAGAGGGTGATGTCCAGCGAGCCCGTGGCCACGCCGGCGCCGTGGCGGTCCTCGATGATGTCCGAGAGGCGGCCGGCCAGCTGCACGCCGCGCCGGTGGATGCCCACCAGCACCAGATCGCGCGCGTCGCCCGCCAGCCGGACCACGTCGTCCGCCATGCGGCCGAGGGCGCCCTCCACGGCCTGGGCGTCCATGATGGGGCGTCGCTGCGGTTCGGGCATGTACGCGGGAGCGGGTGCGGCGCGGGGGTGTGTCCGGGATGCGGGAAAGCTAGCCCGTTCCGGGTGGGGGTGTCAACGAAGTGCGGGAGTGCGGGAGTGCGGAAGTGCGGGAGTGCGTTTCGGCGGCGCGGGCGTCCCCGCGGCGAGGGGGCCGGGGGGCTGGTCCGCGCGAGACGGCTTCGGCTCGCGCAGGACCGCGAGCGCGGCGCTCGCGCGCTCGATCAACGATGCGACGCCCAGCTGCTCGGCGGCCTCGAGCGAGCCGCGGAACATGCGCTCGGCGCCGTCCAGATCGCCGCGGCGCTTGTGCACCAGGCCCAGGTTGTGGCAGGTGATGGACAAGCCTTCCACCCGCCCCGGCCGCCGGTCGATCTCCAGCGTCATCATATCACACGGAGGGAACCGAGGAATCCGCAAGGAAGCCGGAAACCCTTTGTAATCCTGCCACGGTGTCGAAGATGCCAGGGCTGGTACCTCGGTCACCCATCTTGCCAATCGCCAGGACGGTTGATCTTCGTCGTGCGCGGGTGGATGCAATCCGCATGGATGCTCAGGCAGCACCCGCAACCTGACGCACCCGACCGATAGTGCGAAGCTCTTACCCGCTCGCGAGGGGAGGGATTTCGTGCCGACCTCCCTCCGTCACCTGCGCGCGAGCACGGCCTCACGGATGCGCCCGTACAGCGCCACCGCCTCCCGGGGGGCCGGGTCGGTCGGCCCTTCCGGCTGGAGGTCCTCCAACGCGGCGAAGCGGAGGCCCCACAGCGCACAGAAAGCGATCTGCTGCGCGCCGATCGCGTCCACGCGCACCCCCAGCGGGCGCGCCCGGCCGGCCGGGGCCGCTTGGGTGACCACGGCCTCGCCGGGCGCGCGCTCCGCGACGGTGTAGCCCTCGCGGCGGAGCACCGCGGCGGCCGTGTCCAGCGCCTCCTTGGCCGTGCCCGCCGTTGCCGTGGTGTCGCTGAAGCGCGAGACCAGCTTGTGCCCGGAGACGGGCCCGGTGTACCTGCAGCCGCGCACCGGCTCTGGGGCGTAAGCGGCCTTGCCCGCGGCGGACGCGCATGCGGTGGCGAGGGCGACGAGGGACGCGGCGAGCAGGATCGAGGTAGTGCGGATGGTCATCGGGTTCGGTGCGAGTAGAGTGAGGCGGGGCGCGGCGGGTTGCGAGTCCGAAGTTGCTGTGGTGAAAACGTCGATCGCCTATCAAGAACGCGCAACCCCCGGAAGGCCGCGCTCAAGCCGAGCGCGCCCAGGAAGCGTTTCGCACCGTCTTTCAGGAGAGTCTTACGGAGGCGGACCAAAAGAAAGCCGCATGAACCTGTCCCACACCTATCCCACCCCGGCAGGGTGCCGGGTTGGGCCGGGTGGCGGAAGTGGCGGCAGAAGCGCTACTTGGACGCGGAGCGGGCGGTTGCCGGGACGGCTGGCAGCGGTCAAACGGAGGAAACGGAGGGGGATGGCGATCGATTCGCGTCTGTCCCGCTACTCCACCGGCTCCTGCTGGTCCGTGCGGGGAGGTTTGCGGCGGGCGCGGAAGAAGGCGCGCAGGACGTCGCCGGCCTCCTGCTCCAGCACGCCGGTGACGAGGTCCACGCGGTGGTTCAGGCGGGGATACTGCACCAGGTTCTGCAGCGAGCCGCTCATCCCCGCCTTGGGGTCGGGCGCGGCGTAGACCAGGCGCGGGATGCGGGCGAGGACGATGACACCCGAGCACATGGCGCACGGCTCCAGCGTCACGTAGAGCGTGCAGTCCAGCAGGCGCCAGTGCCCGATGGCCTGCGCGGCGCGGCGGATGGCCACCATCTCCGCATGCGCGCTGGGGTCCTGCAGCGTGTGCGTCAGGTTGTGCCCCGCCGCCACCAGCTCGCCGGCGCGCACGATCACGGCGCCGACGGGCACCTCGCCCAGCGCCTCGGCCGCGCGGGCCTCATCCAGCGCCAGCCGCATCCACCGCTCGTCGTCCGCCAGCGCGGCGGTGCTCCCCTGCTCTTCCATCATGCCGTCGCGTTCAAAGCCGGACCTGGATCGTCAGCCGAGAGGTGCGTCGAGACCCATCACCAGCGCACTCCCGCACTTCCGCACTCACGCACTTCCGTTCGTACTCTCGTACTTTCGTACTTTCCCGGCAACACGAAGCCCCCTCTCCCGCTGACCGGGAGAGGGGGCGATTTTCGCGGTGCGGACAGGCGGTCACGCGTGGGTGAGCGCCGCCTCGCGGGCGAACTTCCGGAAGAGCCCCGTCACCCGGCCCAGCACGGTGAAGTCGTCGTGCTCGTGCACCAGGATGGGCGGATAGTCGGGGTTGGCCGGCTCCAGGATGATCTTGCCGTCGTTGGCGAAGTAGCGCTTGATGGCACTCTCGCCGTCGATGCGCGCGGCCACGATCTCGCCGTTGCGCACCTCGTCGTCGGCCACCGGCTCCACCACCACCAGGTCGCCGTCGTCGATCCCCGCGTGGATCATGCTGTCGCCCTTCACCTCCAGCAGGAAGCCGTCGGCGCTGGTCACCAGCTTGCGGTCCAGCTCGAACGAGTCGCGCACGTTGTCGCGCATCAGCGCCGGCGTGCCCGCCGCGATCTTGCCGTACAGCGGCACCGAGAGCACGGCGGGGAACAGGTTCATCCCCACGATGCGCACCCCGCGCGAACGGCTGGCGTCGCGCTCGATGTGCCCCTTGTCGGCCAGCGCCTGCAGGTGCTCGGAGACGGTCTTCGTCGACTTGATGCCGAAGCGCTTCCCGATCTCGCGAATGCTGGGCTGGTACGTGTTTTCCTTGAGGTAGTCGACCAGGTAGTTGTAAATCCTGCGCTCGATCTTGGTCAACGGCTCGGGCATGGCTGCCTCCTTTGGACCGTCGTTTATCCGTGCGAGTCGCGGGACCGGTGGAAACAACCCGGCCGCGGATGTGCCAGAGAGGAGAGGACGGAAAGCACGAAGGGAGACACACAGCCGTACTGCGCATCCCCCTTTCCCGCTTCACCGTCCCCATTTCGCGGATGCGCCCGCGGAACTGCATGGGAGCCCGCGCGGTCCGTTTCCGCGCTACCCGGCTCCACATCGCAACTTAGGAGCGGGTACAAACGTTGTCAACAGTTTCTATTCCGGGGCCGCCCCGCTCCCGATGCGCCGAAGCGCGGAATCGATCCGGCCCAGCGCCCGCTCGCGCCCCATCACCCACAGAACCTGATCGATCCCCGGGCTGGCGGCGCTCCCGGTAAGGGCCACGCGCAGCGGCTGGGCCACCTTGCCGAACCCCACCCCCGCGTTTTCCGCCGCCTCGCGCAGCGCCGGCTCGATCGCCTCCGGCGTCCAGGGCTGGAGGTGGCCAAGAACGTTACGAACGGCTTCGAGCCGCTCCGCCGTGGCGGGGTCCTTCCAGTGCTTCGCCACCGCCGCCTCGTCGTATTCCACCGTCTCGCCGATCAGCGGCCGCGCCTGCGGGGCGATCTCGAGCGTGGAGCGCGAGCGCACCTTCAGCGCGTCGACCAGCGCCAGCAGCCACTCCGGCCGCGCGTCCACCTGCGCCTGCGTCACCAGCCCGTCCTCCACCAGCCGCGGCGCGACCAGGGGGAGCAGCTCCTCGGCGCTTTTCCGGGCCAGGTACTGGCCGTTCATCCACAGCAGCTTCTCGGTGTCGAACACCGCCGCCTTCTTGTTGATGCGCTCCAGCGAGAAGGCCTCCACCAGCTCGTCCTTCTCCATCACCTCGCGCTCGTCGCCGGGGTTCCAGCCCAGCAGCGCCAGGAAGTTGAAGAGCGCCTCGGGGAGGATGCCCATCTGCGCGTAGTCGCCCACCGCCGTGGCGCCGTGGCGCTTGCTGAGCTTGCGCCCGTCCTCGCCCAGGATCATGGGGAGGTGGCCGAAGACGGGGACCGGGGCGCCGAGCGCCTGGTAGAGCAGGATCTGCTTGGGGGTGTTGGCGATGTGGTCGTCGCCGCGCACCACGTGGGTGATGCGCATGTCGATGTCGTCCGACACCACGGCCATGTTGTAGATGGGCGTGCCGTCGCTGCGCAGGATGACGAAGTCCTCGATGCTGGCGTTGTCGAAGGTCGTGACGCCGTGCACCACGTCGTCCCACTCGGTGGTCCCCCCGGGAACGCGGAAGCGCACGGTGAACGGCACCCCGGCGGCCGCGCGGTCGGCGCTCTCGTCCGCCGCGACGGCCATGCAGGCGCGGTCGTAGCGGTACTCCTTCCCCATCGCCTCGCGCCTGGCGGCCAGCTCTTCGGGGGTGCAGAAGCAGCGGTAGGCCTTTCCGTCGCGCAGCAGGCGCTCGGCGTCGGCGCGGTGGCGCGCGAGGCCGTCGGCCTGGTGGGTGGGGCCCTCGTCCCAGCCGAGGCCCAGCCACGTCATCCCGTCCAGGATGGTGCGCGTGCTCTCGTCGGTGCTGCGCTCGCGGTCGGTGTCCTCGATGCGCAGCACGAACACTCCGCCGGTCTTGCGGGCGTACAGCCAGTTGTACAGCGCCGTGCGGGCGCCGCCCACGTGCAGGTATCCCGTGGGGCTGGGCGCGAAGCGGACGCGGACCTGATCTGCCATGCTCTGTATCTTCCGGAAAGCTCGGATCTAGCAGCCGACGGAACGGAAACGGGGAAAGTAAGGCGGACGAGGGGGAGATTTCCACCCCCGGAGCGCACGCGGAACATCGAAGCGGCGGGCGAACCGGGTTCGCCCGCCGCTTTCGGCCTCCTTCAGCCGTCCCGTCTCAGCAGGCCGCGCTGGTATCGGTGAAGGGATCGCACTTGCTGGGGCCGCCGCCGGCGCACGTCCAGGCGCACGACGGGCCGCAGTACGATACGCCCTCGGTGTCTTCGTTCGCGCGCACGGTGCCGACGTTCGGCGTCTCGGCCGGAACTTCGAAGCTGACCACGTTCACGTCCGTCAGGTCCAGGCGGAGCTTCTTCATGGGTTTCTCCCGGGTGTGGTGAGAGAAGCGGACCGCGCGGACCCATTCCGCGCGTCCGTTCTCGCCCGACCCGGTGGCAAGGATTAAGCCCATTTAGAGGCTTTACATGTAGAAGTTTGTCTCCGGGGAACGCTGGCCGGGTCGGGCAAGTTCCACACCTCACCGGATGATTCGTGACAACTTGCAATCTTTTAAGACAAAAAGAGAGTTCTCCCCCGAAACACGGAGATCACGGAGCCATTGCTTCTCCGTGATCTCCGTCTCCGTCGAGAGGTGCACCGACGCAGCTCTCCCCTACGGCTTCACTTCACGATCGCGTCCACCGAGCCGGAGGTGACGGGGTGGTAGCCGGGGCGCGCGATGCGGTAGATGCGCAGCGCGTGCGCGCGGCCCCACTCCCCCTGCTCCATCAGCGCGGCGAAGAGCGGGCGCACGAACTTCCGCCGCCCCTGCGAGGTGAGGAACCGCTCCAGCGCGGGGAGCGCGGGCTGGTACCGGTGCCGCACCGCGATCTGCAGCCAGGCGAACAGGATCTCGCTGTTCCCCTGCTCCGAGAGCTTGAACGCGCGGTCCAGGTCGGCGAGCTGCGCCGGCGTCATCCGCGGCGGGAGAGCGCCCAGGAAGTGCTGCCACTCCTGCGTGCTCCAGTTGGCCGTCTGCAGCGCGGACGCCCGCGTGCCGTCCGCGAACGCCTGTGCCTGCTCCTCCACCCGCGCGAAGGCGGTGGACTGCGGGACGACGGCGTTCTCCGGCACGCCGGGCTGGTACGCCCACCGGTCCAATTGCAGCCGCTGCTCCAGCGCCGCGTCGCCGCGGATCAGGTTGGCGCGCACGTCTGCCAGGAACCCTTCCGTGGTCATCGGCTGGAAGGCGTGCCGGTCGAAGTACGAGCGCAGGTACGCGTCCCACCGCGCGCGGCCCACCGCCGCCTCGATGGTGCGCAGGAAGGCGGCGCCCTTCTCGTAGGCGATGTCGTTGGTCCCCTCGTCGGGGTCGCGCCCGGCCAGGTCCAGGTGCAGCCGCGTGTCGGGCGCGGCGGGGCCGCCCGCATCCTTCACCGCCTGCTGCAGGTCCTGCCATCCCAGGCTGGCCAGCATGGCGGCGCGCTCCGGCCCGTACAGCGCCTCCATGATCCGGTTCTCGAAGTAGGTGGTGAACCCCTCGTTCAGCCAGAAGTCGTTCCAGGTGGCGTTGGTCACCAGGTTGCCGGACCACGAGTGCGCCAGCTCGTGCGCGATCAGCGACACCAGCGAGCGGTCGCCCGCCAGGATCGTGGGCGTGGCGAAGGTCAGGCGCGGGTTTTCCATCCCGCCGAACGGAAAGGACGGCGGCATCACCAGGATGTCGTACCGGCCCCAGCGGTACGGGCCGTACAGGGCCTCCGCGGCTGCCAGCATGCGCTCCAGGTCCGCGAACTCGTGCGCAGCCCGATCGAGCACCGA
>NZ_DATIND010000005.1 GCF_035474595.1 Longimicrobium sp. | reverse complement strand
GCCGTGCGCGCCGGCTGCAGGAAGCTGCGCGCCAGCCCGCTGGTGAACGCCACCGCGTAGATCGGCCACACCCTGCCGCCGGCCAGGAGCTCCGGCTTCACCGCGAACGCCAGCAGCATCGCGCCGCAGAGCGTCTGCACCACCATCGCGGCGAGCGCCAGTCTCTTGCGGTCGTAGCGGTCCGCCACGTGCCCCGCGTACAGCGCCGCGCCGATGAACGGGATCGCCTCCGCCAGCCCCACGAGCCCCAGCGCCAACGGGTCCTTCGTGATCGCGTACACCTGCCACGACACCACCGTCGCCTGGATCATCGTGGCCAGCGTCATCACCACCAGGCTGGCCACGAACCAGCGGAAGGCGGGGTTGCGCAGGGATACGTACGCGTCGTGCTGCTCGGCCATTCACTCGCTCTGGTGTCCGGGGGAGATCGGGCGCGGATGGTAGCGCCACGCCCTCGCCGCGGCAACCGGGCGAGCAGCCGATCGTGTCCGGCCGATCGTCCAGGCTCCAGGAACCCCGAGGGCAGCCTGCCTGAGGAGCGACCGGTGTGGCGGTTGGCGATGATGCCGGAAAGCAGTCCCGCAGGGACTTTGTGCGGGTGTTGCCCCCGAATTCATTCGGGGAAGGGCAGAGAGGGTGGTGGACCCGCTCGTCCGCCTCGCCGCGTCTGCGGTGCATCCCCCAACGCTCTCAACTGCGTCATCAGGGGGTGTCGGTGCGTCCCGGGCGCCCGCGCGTTGCCTCAACGACGGGAGAAAGAGAGGAGACGAAAAGATGCGCTCGATCGGCCGCCGGCATGCCGGAAATCGCCACCGGCAGACGTGGAGCACGCGGCACCGGGGCAGGATCGATATGTCGGAAATTTCCGACATATCCGGCCGGATCAATAGCGAGCCATCACCATCTGCCGTGCGGAAGGATTTCAGCGGGCAAGCACCAGCGGCCGTCCGTGACGACGACCCTCTGATGACGCAGTTGGCGATCTCGTGCCGCACTCCACGTCCTGGCCTCGCGCTGAATAGATAGGAGCCAACCCTCGCGAGCCGGAGCCTCCCGCCGAGCCGAACAGCCTCGCGCAGTTTGCGAGGCTTCCCGTGGTTGTTGCTGCGGCTTCAGCCGCCGTTGCGGAGCTTGGCCGCGCGACGGTCTTTCCAGAGAGATTCCAACGCCTGATCAGTACCCATCCCCCAGCGCGGCGCGGGCGGCGTGGTAGCCGCACATCCCGTGGACGCCGCCGCCGGGCGGGGTGGAGGCGGAGCAGAGGTACACGCCGGGGATGGGCGTGCGGTACGGGTGCAGCCGGAACGCGGGGCGGAAGAAGAGCTGCGACAGCGTTCCCGCGCCGCCGTTGATGTCGCCGCCGACCAGGTTGGCGTCGCGGCTCTGCAGCGTGGCCGGGCCGGCGGACGAGCGCGCGAGGACGAGATCGCGGAAGCCGGGCGCGAACCGCTCCACCTGCGCCTCGATCCGCTCCGTCATGTCCACATCGCTGCCGTTGGGCACGTGGCAGTATCCCCAGGCCACGTGCTTTCCCGGCGGCGCGCGGGTGGGGTCCAGCGCGCTGGGCTGCGCGAAGAGGACGAGCGGGCGCTCGGTGTGCCAGCCGTGCCACGGCGCCTCTTCCGACGCGTACAACTCCGCGGGCGAGCCGACCAGGTGCACCGTTCCCGCGCGGGCCACCGCGGGCGACTTCCACGGCACGGGGCCGTCCAGCGCCCAGTCGACCTTGAACACGCCCACGCCCAGCCGGAAGCGCTCCAGCTGGCGGCGGTAGCGCCCGTGCACGCGGTCGCCGGCGATGGCCAGGAACTGGCGCGCGGTCACGTCCAGCAGCACGGCGCGCGCGGGCGGCACCTCGCCCAGCGAGCGGACGCGGACGCCGGTGCGGATCTCGCCGCCCAGCGAGCGCAGGTACGAGGCGAGCGCGGCCGTCAGCGAGCCCGCGCCGCCCAGCACCAGCGGCCACCCCACCGCGTGTCCGGCGGCCACCAGCACCATCCCGTACGACGCCGTCGCCGCGTAGTCCAGCGGGAGCCCGACGTGGCCGGAGCACGCGCCCAGCAGCGCGCGGGCGCGGTCGCCGCGGAAGCGCGCCTCGGCCAGTCCCTTCAGCGAGCGCAGCCCCTCCATCCCGAACGCGGCCATCCGGAACGGGTGCCGGGGGATGCCGAACGGCGACAGCATGTCGGGCACCAGCGCGTGCCAGTGTTTCACCAGCGGCCACATCAGCTCGCGCCAGGCGCGGGCGTCCCCGGCGCCCAGCGTCTCCGCCATCGGCCCGAACGAGCGCTCCAGCACGGCCGCGGTGCCGTCCTCGAACGGGTGCGCGAGCGGCGCCTCGGGGTGCACCCACTTGAGCCCGTGCTCGGCCAGCGGAAGCGAGCGGAAGAAGGGCGAGCCGATGCCCAGCGGATAGACGGACGAGAACGCGTCGTTCACGAAGCCGGGGAGCGTCAGCTCCATCGAGCGGCAGGCGCCGCCGATCGTCTCCTCCGCTTCCAGCACGAGGACGGATCGCCCCGCGCGCGCCATTTCCACCGCCGCGGCCAGCCCGTTCGGCCCCGATCCCACCACCACCACGTCGTAGCGCGCCATCCCCGTCATCCCCCCGAGCCGTTTTCTTCATCTCCAGACGCCGCGCCGTGGCCGGTGCACGGGCGGGGCCAGCGCGTGGCGACGGAGATGGCTGGATCTCACGCGGAGCCGCGGAGACGCGGAGACGCGGAGTTGCCCGCCTTGCACCTCCGCGCCTCCGCGTCTCCGCGTGAGATCCTGCGATCCCGGGCTTCGCCGCGGGGCGATGGGGACACGGGCTCGATCGTCTCCGATATCGTGGAGATTCGCGGCCGGGTTCGTGCGGGTCGATGGGATCGCTGTTGCGACGATCAACTTCTCAGCTGGAGATGCCGATGTCCGCGAGAATTGCGCGCCTGGCGATGGTGTGCGCCGCGCTCTGGTCGTGCGCCGCGGCCGCGCAGGGCGACTGGAGCGGCGTGTCGGCGGCGATGGGCCGCCCCGGCACCGAGCAGCCGGGCGGCGTGATGCGCTTCTCCTTCCCGCGCTCCGACCTGCGCGTCACCCTCGACGGCGTGGCGGTCCGCCCCGCGCTGGCGCTGGGCTCGTGGGTCGCGTTCCGCCGCGCATCGGGCGGGGCGATGGCGATGGGGGACCTGGTGCTGGCGGAGAACGAGGTCGCGCCCGTCATCTCCCGGCTGCAGCAGGGCGGGGTGGATGCGAGCGCGGTGCACAACCACCTGCTGCGCGAGCAGCCGCGGGTGATGTACGTGCACCTGGAGGCGCACGGCGATCCCGTCCGCATCGCGCAGACGGTGCACGCCGCGCTGGCACTGACGCGCACGCCGATGGCCGCGCCGCCCGCCGCATCCGCATCCCCCGCCATTGCGCTCGACACCGCTGCCGTCGCCCGCGCGCTGGGGCGTTCGGGGCGCGTGAACGGCGGCGTGCTGCAGGTGAGCGTCCCGCGCGCGGAGGCGGTCGTGATGCACGGCGACACCGTCCCGCCCGCGATGGGTGTGGCCACGGCGATCAACTTCCAGCCTACCGGCGGCGGGCGCGCGGCCGCCACGGGCGACTTCGTGATGACCGCCGGCGAGGTCGCGGGCGTGCTCCGCGCGCTGCGCGACAACGGCATCGAGGTCACCGCGCTGCACTCGCACATGACCGGCGAGGAGCCGCGCCTGTATTTCGCGCACTTCTGGGTGAACGACGATGCGGTGAAGATCGCGCGGGGGCTGAATGCGGCGCTGGCGGGGATGAAGGTAGAAAAAGAAGTCCTGAGTGCTAAGTCCCAAGTGCCAAGTGAACTGCGACTCAGGACTTGGGACTTGGGACTTGGGACTTAGGACTTAGGACTTAGGACTTTTCCTTCATCGGGAGACGGGGATGGCGGGAGGGGAAGATGGACACCGCATCGAGGCGGACGAGATCGAGCGCGCGATGAGGATGCGGGCGCCGCGGCGGCGCGCCGACCATGTCATCGTGGCCTCGATCGATGCGCTGCGGCCGGAGTTCTACTGCGACGAAAGCTGGCCCGCGCCCACGCTGCAGCAGCTTTCCTTCGAGGGCGTGCGCGCGGACGGCGTGCGCAGCGTCTTTCCCGCGCTCACCTATCCCGCGCACACCACGCTCGTCACCGGCGCGCTTCCCGCGCGGCACGGCGTGGTCGCCAACCGCCCCTTCCTGGCCGACCGGCGGACGGAAGCGTGGATCTGGGAATCGTCGCACATCCGCGTGCCCGCGCTGTGGGACGCGGTGCGCGCGGCGGGCGGGACCACGGCGTCGGTCGGCTGGCCGGTGACGGTGGGCGCGGACATCGACTGGAACGTGCCCGACGTGTGGCCCGAGCACTACGTGCAGGCCGATTTCATCGCCCCGGTGCGCGCGGCCACCACGCCGCCGGGATTGTTCGAGGAGCTGGAGCGCGAGGCCACCGGGCGGCTGCGGGGTGAGAACTTCGGGCTGGGCTGGCTCGCCCGCGAGGACCGCGTGGGGAGCATCGCCGCGTACCTGTTCGAGCGCCACCGGCCCACGCTGCTGCTGATGCACCTGATCGGCACCGACCACATGCAGCACGAGCGCGGCCGCAACAACCCCATGACGCGCCGCGCGGTCGGCGCCGCGGACCGCGCCATCGGCCAGGTGGTGGAGACGGTGGAGCGGCTGGAGATGCGGGACCGCGTCGCCTTCGTCATCGTCGGCGACCACGGCTCCATCAACCGCCACACGCAGCTGCGGCCCAACGTCTGGCTGGTAGCGGCGGGGATGATGGAGGACGGCGAGGAGCGGGGCGACTGGCGCGCCGCCTTCCACGCCGACGGCGGCTCCGCCTTCCTGCGCCTCCGCGACGCGGGGGATGGAGATGCCGTCTCCGCCGCGCGCGGCGTGATCGACGCGCAGCCGCACGGAATCCGCAGCCTCTTCCGCATCGTCGAGCGGGCGGAGCTGGACGCGCTCGGCGCCGATCCGGAGGCGGCGTTCGCGCTGGCGGCCATGCCGGGAGTCGAGTTCTCGGATCTTCCCACGCCGCCGGACGTGCGGCCCGTCCACGGCGCCACGCATGGCTACCTCCCCGATCTTCCGGAAATGCTCACCGGCTTCGTGGGCGCCGGCGCGGGCTTCCGCCCCGGCGCGGCCGCCCCGCTCCTCCCCATCGAGTGCGTCGCCCCGACCGTCGCCGCGCTTCTCGGCATCCCCTTCCGCGCGCCCGACGGCATCGTCTTCCCCGGCCTCCTGAGCGACGGCCCGGAGTAGGCGGATCCAGGCCCGCGCGGCGTTGATCTCCACGACAATCGCGGCGGGAACGGGGTATGCGGCGAGATCAGCGGGGCGCCGCGGTCATCCGCGTTCCCTTCACCTGGCACCCACCGGCCCGGGCGAGCGGGCCATCCCGAATGCCGTCCGGCACCGGGGCGGCGCCCCGTCACCCAACCCGGAGGTGCGTCATGCGCAAGCTGAAGCTGAGGCTGGACGAGATCCAGGTGGCCTCGTTCCCGACCGACGCCGCCGCGTTCGCCCAGGGGACCATCCTGGCCAACCAGACCGAGCCGGCCTCGGTGCCCAACCCGTGCACCGGCGGCAGCTGCACCTATCCCGTGCAGCTCTGCCGCACCTGCCGGACCTGCTTCGAGGGCGACGAGCCCGGCGAGAACGGCTGAGGGAGATCAGGGGACAGGGGGACAGGGCGGGAGGGTCGCCGGCTGCGCGTCCTCCCGCCAACGGCGAGGGATGCGAGCGATTGCCCGCATCCCCGTTGTCCTTTGCCGTCCCTGTCCCCTGTCCCTGTAACCTGTCCCCTCTACGCATCCTCCTCCACCGGCGGCAGCACGCCGATCTCGCGGTAGATCGGGCGGATCTCGTGGCGCAGCATGGGCAGGCGCGTGGCGAACCACGCGGCGGCCAGCATGCAGCAGGTGCCGCTCACCAGCACGGTGTGCTCCGCGCCGATGCGGTGCGCCAGCGCGCCGGCCAGCAGCCCGCCGAAGGGCGCCATCCCCATGAACGCCATGCTGTAGAAGCTCATCACCCGCCCCCGCTTGTCGTCGTCCACGATGGTCTGGAGGATGGTGTTGCTGGCGGCCATCTGCACCATCATCCCGAACCCGACCACCACCAGGCACACGACGGCGATCCACGGCACGCGGGTGAACGAGAACGCCGCCAGCCCCGCGCCGAAGATGCCGGCGCTGGCCGGAATCACCCTTCCCAGCCCCAGCACCGTGGTCCGCTGCGCCAGGTACAGCGCGCCGCAGAGGGCCCCGATCCCCGTCGCGGCCATCAGCGCGCCCAGCAGCGCCGGCCCGCCGTGCAGGGTCTTCGACGCGATGACGGGCATCAGCACCGTGTACGGCATCCCCATCAGGCTGACCAGCGCCAGCAGGAGGAGGATGGTGCGGATCGGCGCGAAGCGGGACACGTAGCGCCACCCCTCCTTCAGCTGGTGCAGCCCGCGCTTCGGCTCGCCGGCGGGGCGGGCCTTCCGCACGACGCGCATCATCAGCAGCGAGGCGATCACCGCCAGGTAGCTGGCCCCGTCGATGAAGAAGCACCATCCCTCGCCCACCGCGGCGATCAGGATGCCGCCGATGGACGGCCCCAGCAGCCGCGCCCCGTTCACCAGCGACGAGTTGAGGGCGATGGCGTTGCCCAGGTCCTCGCGCCGGTCCACCATCTCCACCAGGAACGCCTGCCGGCTGGGCATGTCGAAGGCGTTGATGAACCCCTGGAAGAGCGACAGCCCGATCACCTCGGGAACGGTGATGACGTGCAGCAGCGCCAGGATGGCCATCGCGAACGACTGCAGCATGGCCAGCACCTGCGTCCACACCAGCATCCGGTGCTTGTCCACGCGGTCCACCAGCACCCCGGCGAAGGGGGCCAGGACGAAGGTGGGGATCTGCCCCGCGAAGCTCACCACGCCCAGCAGCAGCGCCGAGCCGGTGAGGCGGTACACCAGCCAGCTGGTGGCGATGCGCGTCATCCAGGTGCCGACCAGCGACACGCCCTGCCCGCCGAAGTACAGCCGGTAGTTGCGCGATTTCAGCGCGCGCAGCATCCGGGGCCCGGCGGGCTCGGGCTCGGGCGCGGCGGAGAGGGTGGGGTTCTCGTTGTCGGGCGCGGAAAGCGGAGGGATAGCCATGGCCCCCGCGCCGTTCAATTCCCGTGCGCGCCGCGTTTCTCTTCCCGCCGCGGCTCCGGAGCCTTGCCGCGGGACTGGGAAAAGGGCGCGGCCGGTTGACACAACTCCAAGTCTGGCGATAGTTTTACCCGCTTGTGCGCCCACACGGACGTGAGGGCGCACACTCTCTCTTTATCCCGTAAACCGAGCGCATCCGCGGCGCCCCAGCGCGCCGCGTGCCGCAACCTGTTCCGAGGACTGCATGGCATCGCCTTCCGTCGCCCGCCGGGAAATCCGCAAGGCCGTCGATCCCGACGACGCCGTGATGATGCGCGCCGCCGAGATGGCGGCGTGGGCGCGCAGCAACGCGCGGGTGGTGCTGACCACGGCGGCGGTGGCGGTGGTGCTGGCGTGCAGCTTCCTGTACTACCGCATCTACAAGTCGCAGCGCGCCGAGCGCGCGGCCATGCAGTACCTGCAGGTGCAGGCCACGCTGCCGAACGACACCGTGCAGGCCATCCGCCAGCTGGAGAGCTTCGCCAGCCGGCTGGACGGCACCACCGAGGCCGCCGAGGCCCGCCTCTCCGCCGGCCAGCTCTGGCTGGGCAAGGGGCAGCCGGCCAGGGCCGTCGACGACATCCGCCCGGTGGCCGAGGGCGGCACCCCGGTGGCCGAGCAGGCCATGTCGCTGCTGGGCGCCGCGCTCACGCAGGCCGGCAAGCGCCAGGAGGCCATCGACACCTACCTGAAGCTGGCCGACCGCACCAGGCTGTCGTACGTGAAGGAGGACGCGCTGACGCAGGCCGCCATCCTGCGCGAGCAGGCCAGCGACTGGCGCGGCGCGGCCGAGCTGTACCGCCGCGTGGCCGAGAACATGACCAAGGGCTCGCCCGACCGCGCGCTGGTGGAGATGCACCAGGCCGAGGCCGAGGCGCACGCAGGCGCCGCTCCGGCGGCCGCGAAGTAAGCCCGCCGCACCGACGGCCGGGGAGAGCGCGCGTTGACCGGCATTGCCGCCGCGGCCTCCCTGGCCCTGCTCGAAATTCCCTATCCCCACATCGACCCGGTCGCCATCGACCTTCCCGGACCGCTGGACGTGCGGTGGTACGGGCTGGGCTACATGGTGGGCTTCGGCGCGGCCTACCTTCTCCTGCGCCGCCTGGCGCGGAGCGGGTTCCTGCGGCTCGAGCCCGACGCCATCGGCGACCTGATCTTCGCGCTCGTGCTGGGGGTGATCCTGGGCGGGCGCATCGGCTACATCCTGTTCTACGACTTTCCCCGCTTCGCCGCGCACCCGCTCGACATCTTCAAGATCTGGACGGGCGGGCTGGCCTTTCACGGGGGGATGGTGGGCGCCATCCTGGCCGGCGCCTGGTTCGCGCGGAAGCAGCGCGTTCCCTGGAAGAACGTGGGCGACGGGCTGGCACTGGCCGTCACGCCCGGCATCTTCGCCGTACGCATCGCCAACTTCATCAACGGCGAGCTGTACGGCCGGATCGCCGATGCGTCGGTGCCATGGGCGATGCGCTTTCCCACCGATCCGAAGGCGGCGGAGCTGCTCGGCGCGGGCGGCGGGCTGCGCGAGCGGGAGATCGCCATCGACCGCGCGTACGACTCGGGGATGTGGGACCGGGTGAAGAGCCAGGTACCGCTCCGCCACCCGTCGCAGCTGTACGAGGCGCTGGGCGAGGGCGCGTTCACCGGCATGGTCGTCTGGGGCGTCTTCCTCTGGAACCGCCGGCGCGGCGTGCGCTGGGGCGACGGCGCGTACGGCGGGCTCTTCCTGGTCTGCTACGGCCTGGTCCGCACCTTCCTGGAGCTCTTCCGCCAGCCGGACGCGCAGTTCACGGGGAACGGCGACACGCTGGGCACCGTCCTGGGCCCGCTGACGATGGGCCAGGTGCTGAGCCTGCTGACCGCGCTGGTCGGCCTCTTCTTCCTGATTCGTGGCATCCGCACGCCACCGGAAGAAGTGCCTAGTGCCAAGTCCCCAGTGCCAAGTAAAAGCAACGGTGGCACCAGGCACTAGGCACTTGGCACCAGGCACTCCCGGTCACGAATCCGACGGCATACCCGATAGAATCGATGGGCGCAGGGCACCACCACGGCCACGGGCACCACCATCACCACCACGGGCACTCGCACGCCGAGATCGGGCGCGAGAACTCGCGGCGGCTGGCGTTCACGCTGGTGCTGCAGGTGGCGTATCTGGTGGCCGAGGTGGTGGGGGGATACCTCGCCAACTCGCTGGCCCTGCTGGCCGACGCGGGGCACATGCTGTCGGACGTGGGCGCGCTGGCGCTCTCGCTCTTCGCCATCTGGATCGCCCGGCGCCCGGCCACCGACCGCCGCACCTACGGCTGGTACCGCACCGAGATCCTGGCGGCGCTGGCCAACGCGGCCACCCTCATCTCCATCTCCGTCTACATCTTCTACGAGGCCTGGGTGCGGCTCCGCGCGCCGCAGCCCGTGGAGGGCATGCTGGTGATGTGGATCGCCATCGGCGGGCTGCTGGTGAACGGGATCGGCGCGGCGGCGCTGCACTCCGGGCGCGAGCACTCGCTGAACATCCGCGGCGCCTGGCTGCACCTGCTGACCGACGCGTTCGGCAACGTGGGCGTGATCGCGGGGGGGATCCTGGTCTGGGCGTTCGGCTGGCTCTGGGCCGACCCGGCCGTCTCCATCCTGATCGGCGTGCTGGTGATCTGGAGCAGCTGGGGACTGCTGCGCGACAGCGTGGGCGTGCTGCTGGAGGGAACGCCCGCGCACATCGACGTGGACGCCGTCCGCGGCGCGCTGATGGAGGTGCCGGACGTGGAGGAGGTGCACGACCTGCACGTGTGGACCATCACCAGCGGCCTCGAGGCGCTCTCCTGCCACGTGGTGGTCGGCGGCCGCGACGAGCGCCGCTTTTCCGGCGAGATCCTGGCCGACGTGCACCAGGTCCTGCAGCAGCGATTCGGCCTCCACCACCTGACCGTGCAGATCGAGCCGCGCGGCTTCCAGGAGCCCGACTGCCTCGCTCAAGGCTGTTGAAGTTCGGTAGCGGGGTCGTGAGCCGAACAGCCTCGCGCAGTTTGCGAGGCTTTCCGTAGTTGTTGCTGCGACTTCAGTCGCCGGTGAGGGAGCGCCGAGCCGCTCATCCTCCTCTTCGGCGCGGTGGAGGGAACGGGCGCGCTGCTCGCCATCCTGGCGCTCCGCCGTCGTTCGCGCTGACGCAGGCGACGATTCATCCCCCGTCTCCGCCACTCGCCACGCCGCCCGTTCCTTTCGTCACACCCGCTCGGGCGGCCGGCCGGACCCGCCTGTCCGCGGAGATTCGAGCCCCGATTGCCGTCTACGGAATCCGCGTGTGTCTGCGGAAAAGGACACCGCTTTTCCCTCGCCGTGGACGCGTCTTCGTCGCACCTCCTGCCGGCAAAACACCCAACGAATTGCGCCCCAGTCACTTGCCCGCGCGCGGCATCTGCCGGTCGCGGGGAACGTCTGTTGCCTTCCATATTGCGGCGGGCCGGCCCCTCGGCCCCGGTGAGATTCCCACCTGCCTCATCTCAACACCCGGAGGAAGTGCCAAAATGCGGTTCCATGCCTTCGCGGCGCTCCTGATGCCGCTCGCCGCCGGCGCCTGCGTGCAGGCCACCGCCACCTACATCGCCCCGCGCCAGAACCTGGCCCCCGTGCCCGAGGAGCAGGTGCACGTGTACCTGGCGAACGACACCGTTCCCGCGTCGTGCCAGCGCTACGCCCTGATCAGCACCGAGGGCGACGCGGACATGACCAGCGAGTCGCAGATGATCAACGCCGCCAAGCGCCGCGCGGGCAAGATCGGCGCGAACGCCATCCAGCTGCTGGCCACGCGCGACCCCAGCACCGGCACGCGCATCGCCTCGGTGGTCTTCGGCACCAGCGCCAACCGCAAGGGCCAGCTCCTGGCCTTCCGCTGCACCGAAGAGCAGCAGGCCAGCATCGCCGACCGCGTGCGCGAGTTCCTGGGCCTGGCCGACTGAGCGCGGGCGACGGACCGGTGGCGCGCAGCATGGAATCGGGCGCGGAGGCAATCGCCTCCGCGCCCGATCCGCGTCTCGTCATCCCCCGGATCATTGCGATGCGGCGCCCGGCGTATTTGCTTCCTCATCGGCAACGAGGCAGATCCCAGCGCCGCTCCCCCGAACCAGGCCGGTTTCCATGAGCATCACCGTCGTCATCCAGCCCGGTCCGGACGGGGTGGCCAAGGACGTCGCTCACGCGCGCGACCTCCGCGCCACGCTGATCACCCCCGCTCTGGACCGCGGCGAGCACGTGACGCTGGAGTTCGGGCACGCCCGCGAATCCACGCAGCCGTTCGTGGACATCCTCATCGGCCAGGCGCTGAAGGAGCACGGCGAGACGCTGCTGGAGCGGCTGGAGTTCCGGAACTGCTCGCCCCAGCTGCGCGGCCTGGTGGAGCTCGTGGTGAACAACGCCCTGGCGGAGCCGCCGGACCCGCCCATGCCGCCTGATCTCGAGTAGCTGGAGCCGGTTCGCAGCAACGGCATCGGGCGCAGGGGCTGTTGCCTCCGCGCCCGACAGATGCGGCGTCCCGACACGCGCGACTGGAGCGAAAGCGAAGATCGCGATAAATTGATGTTTCTCTCCCGCGATTTTCCCTCCCCTCGATTGATCCTTCCCGGAACATGGCGAAAATCTGTACGCAATGCGGCACCGATGTCATGGATAACTTCTGCGCGCACTGCGGCGCGCGAGCTCCGCGCGACGAGCCGCAGCCCGTAACCGATCCCACTCCGGCCGCGGTGTCGCAACAGGCGGAGAGCGAGCCGCCGTACGGATTGTGGCTCGGCGGGTTCTGCGTCCTTCTGTTTCTGTTGATGGTGATCGCATCGGTGGCGAAGGACGGAAGCGGCGGAGCCTCGCTGCCCTCGTCGACGGCTTCGGCGTTCGTGGGGCAAGATGCGGCGCGCCAGAGCGACAGCGTTACCGCCGTGGCGCTCTGGGCCCGGAAAGGCTCGCTGACGCCCGAGGAGCGGCTGCGCCTGGATGACCTTGTGCATGCGCGCGAGTTCACGTTCGCGCACGATTCTATGCTGCATGCGGCCGTCGTGGAGACGCGCCTCGACTCGGCCGAGGCGCTGCTCAGACCGCAGTCGTATCTTCCGCACGGGTTCCCGGTTGCCGCCAGCGCGATGCTCATCCTTCACGATCCGCTCACGCCCGCGCAGTCGCGCCGCGCCACCACGCTCCACCGCCGGGCGGACGCGGCGCAGGTGGCCTCCGACCGCGAGTTGCAGGCGCAGAGCCGCCGCTCGCAGGAGGACGAGGTCATCGCGCAGGCGTCGTGTTCGCCCTCGCGATCGAAGGTGCGGCGCCTGCTGGACCAGCACTCCGCGTGGGGGACGAGCGATCTCGCGACCATCGCGTGCCGGCAGGTCCGCATCGGCTTCGACCACGACCGGGTGATCGCCGCATGGGGCCGCCCCAACCACGTGAACCGGACCACCTACAGCTTCGGCGTGCACGAGCAGTGGGTGTACGGCGAGTATGGCAGCGGCTATGTTTACTTTGAGGACGGCGCCGTCACCGCGATCCAGAACTGAAGGCTGGAGAGGAGCTCCGGTTCACATGAGCACCATGATCTCCATCGCCGCCGGCGCCGCCGGGTTCGCGGAGGACAAGGATTACGCCCGGATGCTGCGCGCCGACGTGATCCTTCCCGCGCTGGACCACGGCGAGGAGGTGACGCTCGATTTCGGCGCCGTTGCTTACGCCACGCAGTCGTTCGTGCACGTCCTGATCGGCGAGGCGCTGAAAAAGCACGGTGAGCGAGTGCTGGAACTGCTGGAGTTCAAGAACTGCTCTCCCCAGCTGCGGAGCGTGGTGGAATTCGTGGTCGACTACTCGCTCTCCGGCTTCGCTGAGCCGCAACACAGGTAGACGGTTCGGGTGAAGAAGATCGGGCGCGGGGGCCATCGCCTCCGCGCCCGATTTGCTTGCTCCAATGCACCCTCAGCCCAGCGTCAGCAGCGCGGCGGTATCGTCTTCATGGAAGTGACGGACGAGAATGTAGCGCTCGCGGAGGAGTCTCGCGGAATCGCGAACGGAGCAGTTCCCGATCCGGAGCAGGATCACCTTGGGAGGTTGCCCGAATCTGAAGCTGAGCTGCTGGTAATCCCAATCCTTCGAGACGATCGTGTACCCCTCCGCCCCGGCAAAACTCCAGATATCGACATCCTGAGCCTGGCCCATTCCCAGGTCGTGGATGTGGGCGGCCCCGGGATAGATGTCCGCCAGGAGTGAAACGAGGCGAGGCGAAAGATTCTCGTCGAACAGGAGCTTCACAGACCAGGACCGGCCATCAGCCGCCGTTCACGGTCCGCGGCGAATGCGAGGCAGGCGCGAATGTCGTCATGCTCCAGATACGGGAAGTCCTCCAGGATCTCGTGTTCCGTCATACCCGAAGCGAGGTATTCCAGGACGTCCTGCACAGTGATCCTGAGACCGCGAATGCACGGTTTCCCGCTCCGCTTCCCAGGCTCGATCGTGATTCGGTCGCGCAGGTCCATTTTGTCCACGGGTTTGGGTGTTCATGTGAAATACTGCGGGCAGATCGAAAATTGGCAAGTGTGGAGGAATCGGTATGCCTTGAAATGCGTGGAGTTGTTCGGGTTGGCCGGAACATGAGTCAGGCGCCGCGAACCCCCGCTCGCGGCGCGGGTACAGGGACACGCACCGCGCGCCGATGCCGCGGTGCGCTCTCGTTTCACGCTCCGGTCACAGATGCGCACGCTGTTCCTGCTGTTCCGCCTGCTTCCGCTCGCACTGTCGTTCGCGCGCGACCGGCGCCGCTTCATCGTCTGGGGCGCGCCCGCGCGGCGCGCGCCCGGCTTTCACGCGCGGCGCGCGGAGCGGCTGGCCACCGTCATCCCCACGCTCGGACCGACCTTCGTGAAGATCGGGCAGGTAATGTCGTCGCGCCCCGACGTGGTGCCGGAGCCGTATCTCACCGCGCTGAGCGTGCTCACCGACCGCGTCCCCTGCGTCCCGTTCCCCCGGATCGAGGCGGAGCTGGCGGCGGCGTACGGCGCCCCGGTGGACGAGGTGTTCGAGGCGTTCGACCGCGAGCCGCTGGCGGCCGGGTCGCTGGGCCAGGTCTACCGCGCCCGCCACGCCGGCCGCGACGTGGTGGTGAAGGTGCTGCGCCCCGGCGTGGAGCGGATCGTCGCCCACGACGTGCGCTTCGTCCGCCGCGTGCTGGCGTTCGTGCAGCGGCGGTGGAAGCATCCGCAGCTGCGCGGCCTGCACGTGGTGATCGACGAGTTCGAGCGCCGCATCGGCGACGAGATGGACTTCTGCAAGGAAGCCGGGTACGCCCGCGCCATCGGCCAGCGCTTCGCCCGCAACCCGCGCGTGGTCGTCCCCGAAGTCATCGAGGGGATGGTGCGCCCGCGCGCGCTGGTGCTGGAGTTCGTGGAGGGCACGCGCGTGGACCAGATCGAGCCGCTGGTGCGCGCCGGCCGCGTGGATCCGGGCCGCGTGATGGACGCCGTGGTCGAGGCGTACATCCAGATGATGCTGGTGGACGGCATCTTCCACGCGGACCCGCACCCCGGCAACCTGCTGGTGCGCGACGACGGCGCGCTGGTGCTGCTGGACTTCGGGATGGTGATCGAGGTCGATCCCGCCATGCGCCACCACCTCGTCCACACCGCGCTCGCGGCCGTGGGCGGCGACGCCGACCGCGTGGTGGACGGCTTCTTCAAGCTGGGGATCGTGGAGCCGGAGACGGACCGCGAGACCATCCGCCGCCTGGTGGTGCTGCTGCTGCAGATGACGGAGCGCGGCGCCGCGCTGGACGAGATGCAACGCGCGCTGGCCGACGAGGTGATGCGGCTGCTGTACGACTGGCCCGTGGTGCTGACGGGAGAGATGACGTACTTCGGGCGCGCGGTGGCGCTGATCGAAGGGCTGGGCGCGCGCCACGTGCCGGACTTCAACCCCGTGCGCTACGTCCGCCCGCTGCTGCTGAAGCACCGCGCCGCCGTTCTCCGCGCGCTGGGGCCGGCAGACGACGAGGGGTACGACCTGGCCTACGGGCTGGGCCTGCTGGCCCGCGACGTCACGCGCGTGATCGCCGATGCGTCGCGGGGGCTGCTGAGCGTGTTCGCGCGCCACATCCCCGAGCTGCTGGCCGCCGGGAGCCGTCCCGTGGCCCTGCCGCCCGCCCCCGCGCGCGAGGAGCCGGCGCTGGTCGAGTGAGATCGACGGACGGATGATCAAAACGGGCGCGGAGACGATTCGTCTCCGCGCCCGTTCGCGTTCGGGTGCGAACTCGTCCTCTCCCGTCCGTCTAATTCTCCGCGAACTGCCTGGCCCCACCACAATCGACGGAGAAGGCCCGATGATCTGCTGTGCGATTCTCGCGCTGCTGGCGGGCATGGCCGCCATCCCCGCCACGCTCTTCGGCCGCGCCCGCCGGACGAAGTCCGCGCACCATTGCCCACACGAGATGTCCCCCTCGCCCGCGGAGACGCCGGCCGATCACCGGGCCGCGCCCGTACCCGGCTGAGCGGAATCCGGGGTGAACCCTTCACCCCGCCATCCCCGCGCTTCGTCGTGCCGTGGCGCCGTCCATCCCACGCCGCTCATCATCTGCATCCCCCCGGCCTATGCTGCATCCGTCCGGGCGGTCGCATCGGCCATCTTCCTCGGCCCGGCTCTCTCCATCCCCAATCCCCTGAAACGGAGCCACGGCCATGAAGAAGAAGCTCTCGCTCGACCAGCTGCGCGTGGACTCGTTCGAGGCCGGCCCGGCGACGCCGCGCCGCGGCACCGTGCAGGCGCACGAGCTGACGGTGACGGGCGCGTGCACCTGCTGGGAAACCTGCAACGACAGCTGCGCCGCGAGCTGCTTCCCGACCTGCTGGGAAACCTGCGCGCGCGACTGCACGAACTTCGACACCTGCAACTGCGCGTGATCCGGGATCGCACGAGAAAGGAGACGGTCGCGAGCGCCGGTGCCGCGGGACGAGCGGACCAGCCTCGCGCAGTTGCGAGGCTTCCCGTAGCTGTTGCTGCGGCTTCAGCCGCCGGTGCGGATGCCGGCTCGCGAACGTCTCTCCGGCCGCAGAGAGCAACCGTGCACGCCTGAGTCTCACGTGCGGCGACGGGCGATAGATCCTTCGGCCTGCATGTGATTGTGCGGGGGCAGGTTACGGCGTGGCCGGCCTCAGGATGACGTCACATTGGGAAGGGTGCGGTTTCGACGACCAAGATGGTTCGAGAACGAGAATCGGGCGCGGAGGCCGTTGCCTCCGCGCCCGTTCTGTGTTCGCCACCGGGGGGCGTTACGGCAGCGGGAGCTTGTCGCGGATCAGGAGGAGGATGGCGGCGTGGGGGACGATCAGGTACTTGCTGCCGTCGATCTCCACCTCCACGGCGTTGCTGCGCAGGAAGATGGCGAAATCGCCCTTCTCGGCCTGCAGCGGCACGTAGCGCATGCCGGTGCGCGTGCCGCCGGACCAGGGCTCGCCGTCGGTCAGCGGCTCCACGGTGGGATAGCCGGGGCCCACGTTCACCACGTGGCCGCTCATCGCGGCTTCCTTCTCCTGCACGCCGGGCGGCAGGAACAGGCCGGACGGCGTCTTGCTGCTGTCTTCCTCGGGCTTGATGAGGACCTTGTCCCCCACCACCAGCACTTCACGCATCGGGCCTTCCGTCTTCTTCAGGGCTGATTCCAGGTGGAACATCGTCTCGCGGGGCAGGGCGAATCCAGCGTCATCACGTGTGCGTGGGGTTACACCGCATCGGCGGTCACGATCCCCCACATCCAGTTGCGCCACACGCAGTCCACGCCCGCGAATCCGGCGCTTTCCAGCATCCGCAGGTGCGCGGCCACGGGCTCGTAGTGGTCGTGCGCGCGGGCGTGGGCGACCAGGCTGCCGATCTCCTCCTCCGTGCAGTTCCCCGGCAGGCGGCAGAACTCCAGCCAGCGCTGCCAGTTGAGCGCCGCGTTCCCTTCCGTGGCGCCCCACATCTGGTCGGCGAAGCGGAGGGTGCCGCCCGGTGCCAGCATCCGCCGGATCACCTTGAAGAGCGCGCTTTTTTCCACGACGTGGTGCAGGGAGATGGCGGAGGTGGCGAGGTCGAACGACTCCGGCTCGACGGCCAGCTCCTCGAAGCGGGAGACGACGAACCGGCCGCGCTCCGCCGCTTCCGGATGCGCAGCGGCGACACGGGCGCGGGTGAGCTCCACCATCTCCGGCGAGGCGTCGACGAAGGTGATCGCCGCGTCCGGGTACCGCGCGGCCAGCCGGAGCGAGAGGTTGCCGGTGCCGCACCCCAGCTCCAGCACGTGCTTCGCCTCGGCTGGAAGATATTCGACGAGCCGCTCCGTCATCTCCTCGTAGCGCGGAACGCAGCGGCGGATGAGCGAGTCGTACCCCTCGATCATCGAGCCGAAATAGGTGCTTGCGGTCGTCATGCGCTGCCGGGGTTCGGTGGATGCAAAAGCGTAGCGCGCGCATCCGGCGGTGACAACTACTGGGGATCACGGGGATGATGAGTCGCCGCAGGTACTATCCTTTCGGTCCTGGATTTGCTAACCTGTGAAACGGGGATGATGCAGCGCGTCGGCGGCATCGCACGTGAGTGCGGGTGCTAGGCGCCTTCGCGTTCCGATTGTTACCCGGAACCGCCGGTCATGGGGACCGGCGGATACACGCTTCACCATGGAGCATCCTGATGCGCGAGAACATGAAGCTGGACGTGGCGAGCCTGGCCGTCGAGTCGTTCGTCCCGGCGCCCATCCCGCCCAAGCCCGAGGACGTGCTCACCTGTCTCAACACGAACTGCGGCAACAAGCTCTGCTGCGCCTGAGGTGACGAATGGGCCGGCGGGAGCACGGAAGCCGTGCTCCCGCCGGCCTCTCCCTCCTCCACGGTCCTCCGTCCCCGCCCGTTCCCGGCAGCCTGCCGCGCCGCCGGAACCCCTCTTGCAGCCGCGCGTCGATCCCCGCGCGGCGTCATCCACATTCGTGCCTTGCCCGCGCGGGGGCGAGGGCGTACGTTCGCCCGCGCAACGCCGCCGCCGACCGCGCGCATCCCCGGATTGGGCCGGCGGCACAGGGCGTATCGCGGAAGCTCCGGGGACAATTGGAGATCGTGATGGCCGACAGCTTCGGCGCCCGTTCGACGCTTCGCGTCGGAGAGCGCGAGTACATCATCTACCGCCTTGCCGCGGCCGGCGACGTGAGCCGCCTGCCGTACTCGCTCCGCATCCTCCTCGAAAACCTGCTGCGCACCGAGGACGGCGTCACCGTCACGCGCGACGACATCCTGGCGCTGGCCAACTGGGACCCGGCCAATCCCCCCGACCGCGAGATCGCCTACTCGCCCGCGCGGGTGGTGCTGCAGGACTTCACCGGCGTTCCCTGCGTGGTGGACCTGGCCGCGATGCGCGACGCCATGGCCGAGCTGGGCGGCGACCCGTCGAAGATCAACCCGCTGCAGCCGGTGGAGCTGGTGATCGACCACTCCATCCAGGTGGACGCGTTCGGCACCGCCGAGGCCTTCCAGCAGAACGTGGAGCTGGACTACGGCCGCAACCGCGAGCGCTACGCCTTCCTGCGCTGGGGCCAGCAGGCGTTCGACAACTTCCAGGTGGTGCCGCCCAACACCGGCATCGTGCACCAGGTGAACCTGGAGTACCTCTCTCGCGTGGTCTTCTCGACGGACGAGAACCCCAACCTCGCGCGCGACGGCGGGCTGCCGCTGGCGTATCCGGACACCTGCGTGGGAACGGACAGCCACACGCCGATGGTGAACGGGCTGGGGATCCTGGCATGGGGCGTGGGCGGGATCGAGGCCGAGGCGGCCATGCTGGGGCAGCCCATCTCCATGCTCATTCCCGAGGTGATCGGGTTCCGGCTGGACGGCGAGCTTCCCGAGGGGTCCACGGCCACCGACCTGGTGCTCACCGTGACCGAGATGCTCCGCAAGAAGGGCGTGGTGGGCAAGTTCGTGGAGTTCTACGGCCCCGGCGTCGCCTCCCTCGCGCTGGCGGACCGGGCGACGATCGGCAACATGAGCCCGGAGTACGGCGCCACCTGCGCCATCTTCCCGCCCGACCAGGTGACGCTGGACTACCTGCGCTTCACCGGCCGCCCGGCCGAGCGGATCGCGCTGGTGGAGGCGTACATGAGGGAGCAGGGGCTCTTCCACACGCCCGGGTCGCCGGAGCCGGTCTTCACCGACACGCTGCAGCTGGACCTGAACACCGTGCAGCCCAGCGTGGCAGGGCCGCGCCGCCCGCAGGACCGCATCCCGCTCACCGACGTGAAGAAGGCCTTCCGCGCCGCGCTCCCCTCGCTGATGCCGGACCGCAAGGTGCCGTCGCAGAAGGAGGCGGCGAACGCGGAGAGCGGCGCCGGGCCCGACAAGGTGGGCGTGTGGGGCGAGGGGAGCGCCGACTCGCCCGACGCGCAGAAGGTGCTGGTGGGCGACGCGGAGATGGTGCTGGACCACGGCTCGGTGGTCATCGCCGCCATCACCAGCTGCACCAACACCTCCAACCCCTCGGTGATGATGGCCGCGGGGCTGCTGGCCCGGAAGGCCGTGGCGCTGGGGCTCAAGCGCAAGCCGTGGGTGAAGACGTCGCTGGCGCCGGGGTCGAAGGTGGTGACCGAGTACTACGAGAAGGCCGGCGTGCTTCCCGACCTGGAGCAGCTGGGCTTCAACGTGGTGGGCTACGGCTGCACCACCTGCATCGGCAACTCGGGCCCGCTCCCGCAGCAGATCTCCGACGCCATCGCCACGGGCGGGCTGGTGGCCTGCTCGGTGCTCTCGGGGAACCGCAACTTCGAGGGGCGCATCAACTCCGACGTGCGCGCCAACTTCCTGATGTCGCCACCGCTGGTCGTCGCTTTCGCGCTGGCCGGCCGCATCGACTGGGACCCGTACAACGAGCCGATCGGCACCGGCCGCGACGGGCGCTCCGTCTTCCTGAAGGACATCTGGCCGACCAACCTGGAGGTGGAGCAGGCGATCGGGGCGGCCATCGAGAGCGAGATGTACCGCCGCAGCTACGCCGGCGTGTTCGAGGGCGACGAGCGCTGGAAGAGCATGCCCGTGCCCGAGGGCGACCGCTTCGCCTGGACCGGCGACTCCACCTACGTGCGCCAGCCGCCGTACTTCGAGAACATGCCCCGCGAAGCGCCGGCGGAAGTGGCCGAGATCCGCGGCGCGCGCGCCGTGGCGCTGCTGGCCGACAGCGTGACCACCGACCACATCTCCCCCGCCGGGAGCATCAAGAAGGAATCGCCGGCGGGGAAGTACCTGGTGGAGCACGGGGTGGAGCCGAAGGACTTCAACAGCTACGGCGCGCGGCGCGGCAACCACGAGGTGATGGTGCGCGGCACCTTCGCCAACGTGCGCATCCGCAACCAGCTGGCGCCGGGCACCGAGGGCGGGTACACGACGTACTTCCCGGACGACGAGATCACCACGATCTACGACGCGGCCGTGCGCTACCAGCACGACGGCACGCCGCTGGTGGTGCTGGCGGGGAAGGAGTACGGCTCGGGCTCGTCGCGCGACTGGGCGGCCAAGGGGCCGTACCTGCAGGGGATCAAGGCGGTGATCGCCGAGAGCTACGAGCGCATCCACCGCTCCAACCTGGTGGGGATGGGGGTGCTGCCGCTGCAGTTCATGAACGGCGAGAGCGCGCAGTCGCTGGGGCTCTCCGGCCGCGAGGTGTTCGACATCGACGGCCTGGCCGAGGTCGTCTCCACCAACCTGAAGACGCGCGAGGTGACCGTCACCGCGCGGCCGGAGGACGGGGCGGGCGAGGCGAGGACGTTCCGCGCGTACGTTCGCATCGACACGCCGCAGGAGGTGCTGTACTACCGCCACGGCGGGATCCTGCAGTACGTGCTGCGCCAGCTGCTGAGCGGGAAGGAGGCCCCCGAGGCGCTGGAGGGCGCCATCCCCGCGGGCGCGGTGAGCCACGACGCGGAGGGCGGCGACCGCTCGGTGACCGAGGGCTCGCTGGAGAGCTTCCCCGCGAGCGACGCGCCGACGTACTGAAGTACAGAGAGTACGGGAGTACGAAAGTACGGTTTGATTCACCGCGCCGGCGGCCTCGTTGCAGGCCGCCGGCGCGGGTGGCATGGGTCGAAGCGGGGCGGGGGTTGCGGAAATTGCCCCTGCTGATACCCCGCCCGGAGGCGCAAAGCCCGATGCCGCAATGCGTGAGCTTCCATGTGAGCGAGGCCAACGTCGGGAGCGCGCGCTTCGCGGCGATGAGTGGTGAGACACCGCCTGTGATCTCAACCTTCCTCCTTCAGTGCCTCCGACGGTTGGATCCGAAGCGCCCGTCGCGTCGGGACGACGCATGCGAGTGCACAGCACAGGATCGTCGACAGCGCGAAGACCGCCGTGATGCCGAAATCATCGAGATGCACATCCGACAGGTCGTTGTTGGCGAGACCGAGCCCCAGGACTGAACCAACGCCAACGCCCAGCGCGATCTGAACGAGTGGGCGCTTGAAGACGGTGGCCAGGACCTGCAGCGGCTGCGCGCCGAGCGCGACGCGCACGCCGATCTCCCGCGTCCGCCTGGCGACGGAGAAGGCCGTCACCGCATAGACGCCTGCGAGCGACAGCATCAGCGTCACGCCCGTGAAGCCGATCAGAAGCGCAATCCAGAACGCGCTGACGGACTCCGCCAGACGGGGCATCGGTTTCGGATCGATCACGCGCAGCGCGGGATCGACCGCCTGCGCGAGCTCGCGGAGGCGCACCGCAAAACGCTGCGGATCGCTGCGAACGTGAATGGCGACCCGAAGCGGCCCCGTCTCCCGCGGCAGCGTCGCCTGAAAGATGCGAGCTCGGCCGAGATCGCCCTGATTGTCGCTTACACCGAGATCGGGCACGAAACCGACGATTTCATACCACGACTCGGCGGTGGGTTCGCGAGTTGATGAGAAGCGAAGCCGGCGACCGATCGGATTACGGCCGCCCATGACCTGATCGACGAAGAACTCGTTCACGAGCACGGCACGCGTTTGGTGTTCCGCGTCGGCCGTCGTCAACGCCCGGCCGCGGATCACGGGCGCACCGACCGCGTCGAAGAATCGCGGATCGACGGACACGAAGGCCGCGCAGTAGCCACCCACACAGTGTTCGCTGTGCTCGGCGGCCGGACCCGAGTCCATCTTGATCGCGTACGGCCCGTGACGCATCACCGGCATCTGATCGGCGTACGTGACGTCCAGCACGCCGGGCTCCTGTCGGAGCCGGTCGGCAAGCGCGCGGTAGCGTTCCTCGAGCCGCGCCGCACGCACCGCCGGCACCGTGTCTCCACTCGCCGCGACGCCGTCAAAGCGATCCATTTCGAGCGTGGCCGTGAGGAATGCTTCGGCCGGGAATCCCGCTGGCGTCTTTCGCGCGAAGTCCCCTCCCACGCCGAGCAGCGGCACCGGAAGCACCGTCGTGAGCGCAATCTGCGCGACGATGACCACGGTCCACACGCCGCCGAACTGCAACCCGCCGCCGCCACTCGACGCGGCCCGGAGCCTGCCGCCAGCACTACCCGACGTCACCTTGAGCGCGGGAACGACGCCGGCGATCGTCGCGGCGAACAGCGTCAGCGCGACGGCATAAAGAATCGTCGCCGGCGAAATCGACCTGTCGATCCAGAACGGCAACGGGCCCGATTGCTCTTCGATCATCGTCCAGGTCCGCGCGAGCACGAAGCGCGCAACCATGAGCCCAACCGCCGCGCCGACGGCGCAGAGCACGAGCGCCTCGGCGAGGAGTTGCATGATGAGGCGCCGACGGCTGGCGCCGAGTGCAGAGCGAACGAGGAGCTCCCGCTCTCGACTGACGGCGCGGGCGAACAACAACATGGCGACGTTTCCGCACAGGAGCGCGGTCAACAGCACGAGGAACACGTTGATCGACGCCAGCACCAACGCCGCCTCTTCCGGCAGGTTACTGGCCGCGTCGGGCAGCGCGAGGACTTGCAGGCGCACGTTCTTGTGCGTCTCCGGAAACATCGTTGCGGCTCGGGCGCCGATCGCCGCCGCCTGGGCCGTCGCCTCCTCGCGCGAACGGCCCGGCGCCAGCCGCCCGAAGACGTACCGCAGCCTCGGCGACGCCTCGGGAAGCCGCTCGAGGTGCAACGGCCGCCAGACTTCGTTCCGCTGTGGGAATCCGTAGCCGCGCGGCATCACGCCGACGATCGTGACGGGCGTGCCGCTGATGCGAATGACGCGGCCGACGGCGTCTGCCGCCCGGTCCAGCCTGTTCTTCCAGAAGTCGTATCCGACCACCACGACCTCTTCCGCGCCGCCCCGCTCGTCGCCTTCCAGCAGGGTGCGTCCCATCAACGCCGGAACGCGCGTCAGCGCGAAGGTCGACGCGGTCACGTTGGCGACGGTCTCGGGCTGGCCGGGGCCGGCGCCGACGGCGACGCTGCGTTCCTCCACCTCGACGGCGCCGAGATCGCTGATCGTGCCGAGACCGTCGCGCCACAGCTCGTAGTCGCGGCGCGATGCGGGGACCGCCGCATTGTCGGCGGCGTTCCAGTTCCGCAATGCGACGATCGCGTTGCCGTCCGGAAGCGGAATCGTCGGCCAGAGCGCCTGCCGCGCGATCTCGAACCCGACGGTGCCGACGGCGATCGCGAACGCTACGGCGATCGTTGCGATCGCGGTGAGCGCAGGATGCTTGACCAGCATGCGACCGGCGAGCCTGAGGTCAAGCCTCAGCCCGGCGAGCCACCCCAGCCCCCGCGCGTCGTGGCCCGCCGCCCTGTACTTCTCCAACCCGCCGAACGCGATCGCCGCCTGCCGACGCGCCTCCGCGGGGTCCAGACCCCGCTCACGCTGGAGCCGCCCGGCTTCCATCTCCAGGTGGAAGCGCATCTCCTCGTCCATCTCGGCGCTCATGGCTTCCGCGTGCCGCAGTTGGCGCGCGTAGGAGCGCAGGCGGGCCAACAGAGTCCTCATGCTCAGATCTCCTGGGGTCTGGTGCGCAACGCCAGCGCGATGGCATCCGCAAGCCGGTTCCAGCTCGCGACTTCCTCGCCGAGACGCGCGCGGCCGGCGGTGGTGAGGCGGTAGAACTTGGCGCGGCGGTTGTTCTCGGAGACTCCCCACTCACTCTCGATCAGCCCCTGGTGCTCCAGCCGGTACAGCGCCGGGTAGAGCGCGCCCTGCTGAATCTGCAGCGCACCTCCCGAGATCTGCTCGATGCGCAGCAGTACGCCGTACCCGTGCAGCCTGCCGAGCGATACGGCCTTGAGAATCAGCAGGTCCAGCGTGCCGGGCAGCAGCGCGGCGGAATCGGTCATGGCCTTCTCTCCTATCCGAGTTAGGAGAACGGTAGACCGCCTCTCCTAAGCTGTCAAGGAGAGAACGGGCGCGCTTGGGTGACATCCCTGGCCTGACAGGGGGAAATCCGCCGATTCACGGTCTTCCGTGATCGATCTTCTTCTCGTCTTTTCTCCGCGACTCCGCGACTCCGCGACTCCGCGACTCCGTGTCTCCGTGTCTCCGTGTCTCCGTGTCTCCGCGACTCCGCGACTCCGCGACTCCGCGTGAGGCCTGCTGTTGGAGATCCATCGTTCGCCCTATCTTCGCGTGATTCGCCAACACTGGAGACGACGATGACGGAAGCACAGGGCGGGGCCCAGCTGATCCTGAAGCTGTACGAGCTGCGGCGCGAGGACGAGCTGCGGCGCGCGCGCGACTGGTTCGCCAGCCAGTTCTTTCCGCAGTCGCCCGAGGAGGTGCTGGCCGCGTGGGTGGGGCCCGAGAGCGCCCGCTACCGCATGGTCACCACCTACTGGGAGATGGCGGCCACGCTGGTGAACCACGGCGCCATCCCCGAAGACATGTTCCACGACGCCAATACCGAGCATGTGGCCATCTACCTGAAGCTGCAGCCGCACCTGCCGCGGCTGCGGGAGATGACCAAATACCCGTCGTACATGACGCAGCTGGAGCGCATGGTGGGCCGCATGCCCGACCTGGACGAGCGCGCCGCGCCGATGCGCGCCTACCTGGAGCGCAAGCGCCGTGAGCTGGCCGGCATCGAGGCGGCGCAGCCCCCCGCGTCCGCGCCCGCCGCATCGGAGTGACGGCACGAGGCCGGGCGGCGAATCCATCCATCTCCATTCCGGGAGATGGCTGGACCGGCCGAGGGGATGGCGGAGCGCGCGATCCGCGCCTCCATCTCCATCCGTTTCCGCCGCGGCGCGTTGCCGCGGGCCGGCTTCCGCCGTATCCTCCACGCGAATGCCGCCATCTCCCGCACCCGCGCCGCCACGCCCCATGCGCAGCCGCACGCCCCCGAACCCCGCCGACGGCCCGCACCTGGCGCCCGGGGCGGAGTTCGACCTGATCCGCCGCTTCCTCCCGCGCCACGCGCACGCGCGGCCGGACGTGCGCGTGGGTGCGGGCGACGACTGCGCCGTGGTCGCGGGCGACGGGATCGCGCTCTCCTGCGACATGTCGGTCGAGGGGGTGCACTTCCGCCGCGACTGGCTTTCGCTGAAGGAGATCGGCTGCCGCGCCACCGCCGCCGCGCTCAGCGACCTGGCGGCCGTGGCGGCGCGCCCGGTGGGCATCCTGGTCTCCCTCGCGCTCCCCGAGGCGGACGCGGGCATGCACGCGGTGCAGGTGATGGAGGGCGCCCGCCGCGCCGCCGAGAGCGCGGGCGGCGTGCTGCTGGGCGGCGACGTCACCCGTGCTCCCGCGCACCTGGCGATCGACGTCACCGCCGTGGGCGAGGCGCCGCACCCCGTGCTCCGCTCCGGCGCGGCCATGGGCGACGAGGTGTGGGTGACGGGCGAACTGGGCGCCGCCGGGTTGTTCGTGGAGCAGATGCTCGCGGGCGCCGAGCCCGACGCCGCCGCGCGGAAGCGCTACGCCGGGCCCGAGCCGCGCCTCCGCGAGGCGCGCTGGCTGGCCGAGCGCGGCTTTCCCACGGCGATGATCGACCTCTCCGACGGCTTGGCGGGCGACGCGGCGCACCTCTCGGCGGCCAGCGGCGTGGCGGTGCTGCTGGCGCCGGAGCTCATCCCCATCCACCCCGCCGTGCTGCGCCACGCCGCGTCGGCCGAAGACGCGCTGCGCCTCGCGCTGGCCGGGGGCGAGGACTACGAGCTCTGCTTCACCGCGGCGCTGGGCGCGCTGGAGCCGTTCGCGCACGAGTTCCAGCGCGAGTTCGGCATCCGGCTCACCTGCGTGGGGCGCGCCGGCGGCGGCGACGGCGTGTGGTGGACCGACGCGGAGGGGAACCGCACGCCGCTGGGGCTGCAGGGCTACCAGCACTTCCGGGAGGAACGGTGACCCGCATCATCTGGACGACGGTGGTGGGGCTGTCGGCGCTGCTCTGGTGGGGGACGGCGGTGCTGGTCGAGTCGGTGCGCGGGGTGCGCTCCGGCGAGTGGTACAGCATGATCACCCGGCGCTGGGCCCGCTCCATCATCTGGGCCAGCGGCTGCCCGGTCGTTGTCCACGGCGCCGAGAACGTGCGCGCCGGGATCCCGCAGGTGGTGGCGTCGAACCACATCTCCTGGTTCGACGTGTTCGCGCTGGCCTCGGTGATCGAGGCGCAGTATCACTTCGTGGCCAAGAAGGAGCTGATGAAGATCCCCTTCTTCGGCCGGGCGATGGAGGCCGCGGGGCACATCACCATCGACCGCTCCAACCGCGACCGGGCGATCGAGAGCCTGCGCGCCGCGGGCGAGAAGATCCGCCGCAGCCCCGGCGCCGTGGTCATCTTCCCCGAAGGCACCCGCTCGCGCACCGGACGGCTGATGCCGTTCAAGAAGGGCGCGTTCGTGCTGGCCGCGGAGGCGCGGGTGGCCATCGTCCCCACCGCGATCACGGGGAGCTACGAGATCATGCGCAAGGGCTCGGCGCGCATCACCCCGAACACCATCCACATCCACTTCCTCCCCCCCATCGAGCCCGCCGAGGTGACGAAGCTCGCCGCTTCCGGCACCGAGCCGCTGATGGACCTCGTGCGCTCCCGAATCGCCACCGTCGTGGGCGAAGGCGCGCCGGTGGCGTCTTAGTACGGCTCCAGATTCAACGATCTTGACGGAATGGAAGCGGGGCGGCATCCTTGCCGCCCGCTTCCTGATTCCGTTTACTTGTGCACCGGTCTCGCATGGCTTCCATCGGCGTGCCCTCCCCGGAACTGACCCTTCGATTCCATGTACGAATTCTCAGCGAGCCGCTACACTACACGATCGAGGAGATGGTCGGCGCGGCGCGGCGCGTGTTCGCGACTGCGGGCATCCGGGTGGAGCTTGCGTCGGTGCAGCACCTCGACCGCCCCAGCCTGCTCATGGTGGAGATCGGCCGCTGCGTACGCGGAGCGGTCACCGAGGACCAGGAACGGCTCTTCCGCGAGCGCGACGGTGTACCGGAAGGCGAGATCGTGGTTTACTTCGTGCTCGCTACCTATCCCGAGAGCAACGGGTGCGCCGCGCATCCGCCGGGCCGGCCCGGCGCGGTCGTTGCCGAGACAGCGACGCGCTGGACGATGGCCCACGAGCTCGGACACGTGCTCGGCCTGGGCCACGTCGCCGGCCGCACGCGGTTAATGATCGGGGCAGGGACGGAATGGATCTCGAAGGACCCTCCCGACCTGGTGGAGGCGGAGATCTCGGAATTGCGCTCCAGCCCTCTCCTGCGCGAAAGCGAGGTTTGAAGATGCCGTCGATGCGTGAAACGCTCCTTTCGATCTTCGCGGCGGACGAGCCGGATTACGATCGCGCCGTGGCTCTGGGAACGGCGGCTCTTCCCACGATCGCCGAGATGATCGACGAAGAGCCGCACCGGGCTGCTGCAGCGGTTTACGTCGCTGGCCAGATCCCCGCACACGAGTCGCTCGAGGTGATCGCACGCGCCGCACGGCGGGAACATCCACTAGTCAGGGCGAACGCGGCCGGTGCGCTCCGGGATTGGGCGACGCACCCGGAATGTGCGGACGATCTCGATGCGGCGTTCGAGATCGTCGCGCCGTTGCTGGACGACGCGGACCCGAGTGTGCGAAAGTTCGCTCATCGTGCGCTGGCCGTTCTGCCCGCCCATGGCTCTGCCGTTCCCGATTCCCGCGCGACGATTCCCCGCCTTCGGCGGTAGGACGAGCACACTCCCAATCAACGGCCGGTTCCAGAGCGGGACCGGCCGTTTGCGTGTTGTGCCTTGCGGGAGCCGAACTTGCAGCGATCCCGCGCTCTTCCAGGCGGGGAGGTGGGCGATGTTTCCGTTCGAGCCGGAGGCGGGGGTGCGGCGCTATCGCGATCGCGTGGACGCGGGGCGCTCGCTGGCGCGCCTGCTGATGGACCATGCCGGGCGCCCGGACGTGCTGGTGCTGGCGCTTCCGCGCGGCGGCGTGCCGGTGGGGTACGAGGTGGCGCGCGCGCTCGGCGCCCCGCTGGACGTGTTCCTCGTCCGCAAGCTGGGCGTGCCCGGCCACGAGGAACTGGCGATGGGAGCCATTGCGTCGGGCGGCGTGCGGGTGCTGAACGCGCGCGTGGTGGAGTCGCTCGGCATCCCAGCGACCGCGATCGACCACGTGGCGGCGCAGGAGCAGGCGGAGCTGGAGCGCCGCGAGCGCGCCTACCGCGGCGGCCGCCCGCCGCCGCGCGTGGAAGGGTGCCACGTGATCCTGGTCGACGACGGCCTGGCGACGGGCTCCACCATGCGCGCGGCCGCCGCGGCGCTGAGGGCCATGCGCCCGCGCCGCCTCGTCGTCGCCGTGCCCGTGGCCGCCGCGGAGACGTGCGAGGAGCTGCGCGCCGAGGTGGACGAGGTCGTCTGCGCGATGACGCCGGAGCCGTTCTACGCCGTGGGGCTGTGGTACGACGACTTCTCGCAGACGACGGACCAGGAGGTGGCCGAATTGCTGGCCGACGCCGCGGCGGGCGGGGAGGGGAGATGACGGATGCGGCGGAAACCCTCGTCCGCGTCGCGGCGGGCGGGGTGGCGCTGGAGGGGAGCCTCGCCGTGCCGGAGGGCGCGCGCGGCGTGGTGCTGTTCGCGCACGGCAGCGGGAGCAGCCGCCACAGCCCGCGCAACCGCCAAGTGGCCGCCGAGCTGCGCCGCGCCGGGCTGGGCACGCTGCTGATGGACCTGCTGACGGCGGACGAGGAGGCGGTGGACGAGCGCACGCGCCACCTGCGCTTCGACATCCGCCTGCTCGCGGACCGGCTGGCGGGCGCGACGGACTGGCTGGGCGATCACCCCGCGACACGCGGGCTCCCCGTCGGGCTCTTCGGCGCGAGCACGGGCGGCGGGGCGGCGCTGGTGGCGGCCGCGGACCGGCCGGAGCGCGTCGGCGCGGTGGTGTCGCGCGGCGGGCGGCCGGACCTGGCGGGCGACGCGCTCCCGCTCGTCCGCGCGCCCACGCTCCTCGTCGTGGGCGGCGGCGACGTGCCGGTGATCGGGATGAACCGCGCGGCGTTCGCGGCGCTGCGCTGCGCGAAGGAGATGCAGATCGTCCCCGGCGCCTCGCACCTGTTCGAGGAACCCGGCACGCTGGAGAGCGTCGCCGCGCTCGCCGCCGCGTGGTTCTCGCACCACCTGGGCCCATCCGCCGGCGTGGCTCGATGATTGGCCCAGCCACCGAAGTCATCCGGGATGGCATCGCCGTGCCTCGGTGCATCTCCCGATCTCCATCATCCCAACATCATCCCGGCACGGATGCTGCCCCTTCCCGGCGCATGCGACGTTTCGGACCGATTCTCATCTCCATCATTCCACTCGCGGCGTGCGGGAGCGGCGACGCGGGGGGCGTGACCATCCGCGGCGACTTCGCGGACTCGGCGCGCGTGCCGGCGACCGTGTTCGCGGTGGAGGCGGAGCGCGAGGCGGAGGTGAAGCGCGGCGCGTTCGTGCTGCGCGGCCTGTCCGCCGGGCCGGTGACGCTGCGGCTGGTGAGCGGCACCGACACCGTAGGCGTGCTGGCGCTGAACAGCCTTCCCGGCGGCACCACGCTGGAGCTGCGGCGGCTGCGCGTGGACGACGCGACGCACCTCGCGTTTCCGCAGACGGTCAGCCTCACCGGGCCCGATCTGGTGACGCTGAACGGCGTGCGCATGGCCGTCGACGCGCGCATTCCCGCCGAGGTGGACGCGCATGGGCGGGTGCTCTCCATCGCCCCCGAGCACGACGCGCTGATCCTGCGGCCGGACGACTCCGCGCTCCCCGACCTGCGCGTGGTGGTCGGCTTCGCCGCGCAGGCGGTGACGCCGGACGGCGATCCGGTCGAGCCCGGGCGCATCGCCGCGGGCGACTCCATCCGCGTGCAGGGCCGCTCCGACCACGGCTTCGTGGTCGCGACGAAGCTGATCGTCCCCCGCCGCCGGGCCGCCGCCGCGCCGCCCGCCGCCGAGCCCGCCCCCGTGGCCCAGCGCCCGCCGCCGCGCTCCTCCCAGCCCGGCGAGGTCGAGGTGCACGTCCGCGTGCCGAACGAGGTGCAGGAGGTCATCAACGCCATCCAGGGCCGCGGCAACGGCCGCGCTCGCGGCCACGCGAAAGACCAGGGAAAGGGGAACGGCCACGGACGCGGGTAGATCCTCCCCATCACCCATATATCCATTTCGGCGTCCGATCGTGCAGATCCGAAGGCGCACGTGCGGCCTTGCTTATGGATCCTTCGGCCTGCAACCGCCCGTGCGGGTGCAACGACAGTGTGGCCGGCCTCAGGATGACGTCTCTCCGTGCGGTACCAGGCAACTTGGCACTCAGCACTCAGCACTCAGCACTCAGCACTCAGCACTCAGCACTCAGCACTCAGCACTTAGCACTTAGCACTTAGGACTTAGCACTTAGGACTCAGCACTTCTCCCCACTCTCGCCCCATCCCCGCCCGATCGTTACGTTTCAGCCGTAACCCACCGCCCGTTCCCATCCATCTCCGCCCGGCAGTGCCCAACACCACCCGCAGCCGCAGCAAGGGCCGCCGCCCGGACCGCGGCCAGCCCGCGCAGCCCGCCACGAAGACTCCGGCGCCGTCGCTGTTTTCCGCGCTCGAGCGCGTCCTGACGGCGTCGCCGTGGAAGGTGGCGCTCGCGCTGGCGCTGGTGCACCTCGCGTTCGCCATCCCCGCCTTCAACCCCACGCCGCACATCGGCGGCGACAACGCTGCGTACGTGGCGCTCGCGCGGTCGCTGGTGGAGCGCCACGCCTACCTGGAGCTGTGGGACCCGGCCGCGCGGCCGCACACGCAGTATCCGCCGGTGTGGCCGGCGATCATCGCCTTCCTGTCGCTGCTGGGGCTGCACGGCTGGTTCGTGCTGAAGGCCACGGTGATGGCGTTCTCGTTCGTCTGCATCGGCTTGGCGTACCTGTGGCTGCGGCGCACCTCCACGCCGGGGATCGCGCTGGCCGCCGGGCTGGTGCTGGCCATCAGCCCCGGCGTGCTGGAGCAGGCGCACTGGGAGCTCTCCGACGTTCCCGCGTGGGCGTTCACCCTGCTGGCGCTCTGGGCGTCCACCCACCTCGCGGGCGCCCCGGAGGCGGAGGGCGAGCCGGGGCGCGAGCGGCACCACGGGCGCTGGCTGGCGCTGCTGATCGTCTCCGTCGTCCTCGGCAACTTCACGCGCGCCGCCGGGCTCCCGCTGGTCGTGGCCGCCGCGGCGTGGCTGGGGTGGCGGCGCAAGTGGCGAGACCTGGCGCTGCTGCTGGCCGTCTTCCTCCCGCTGGCCTTCGCGTGGTGGCTGCGCGGGCGGCTCTACGGCGCGCCGGGGTACCTCAGCCACCTGTGGGCGATCGACCCGTACCGCCCGGCGCTGGGGAACATCGGCCCGCTCGACATGCTCCGGCGGATGGCGTCCAACCTGCTGCGCTACCAGGGGATGCACCTGCCTATCCTGCTCACCTGGAACGGCGAGAACCGCTGGATCCTGGGCGGCATGGTGATGGTGCTGGCGGCGGCCGGATGGGGGCGGCGGCTGGGGCGCCCGGGGCTGGCGGAGTTCTGGGTGCCCGTCTACCTGGTCCTCCTCCTGATCTGGCCGGCCACGTGGTCCGGCGAGCGCTTCATCCTTCCCCTCTACCCGCTCCTGCTGTGCTACGCGGCCGAGGCGGTGCGCGGCGGCCTGGAGGCGCTGGGGAAGCCGCGGGCGGCGCTGCTCTCGCCCGCGGTGGGCGCGGCGGTGCTGCTGATGCTGGCCGCGCCGGGCGTGGTGCGCATCGGCGAGATCGGCTCGATGTGCACGCGCGAGTACCTGCACGGCGACCGCTACCGCTGCATGACGCAGGAGTACCACGACTTCATGACGGTGGCGGACATGACGCGCGGCCAGCTCCCCGCCGGCTCGGTCGTGCTCTCGCGCAAGGCGACGCTCTTCTACGCGCTCACCGGCTATCCCGGGCGCACGTACCCGATGAGCGCGCGGGCCGACACCTTCTTCGCCGCCGCGCGCGACGCCGGCGCGCGCTACGTGGTGTTCGACCGCATCCCCGACCTGGCGCCGCTCTACCTCCATCCCGTGCTGCTCGCCGCGCGCGACAAGTTCTGCGTGGTGAAGGGGCTGACGCTGGAGAACGCCGCCGTGCTGCGGCTGGAGCCCAGCGCGCCCACGCGCACCGGCGTGGCGGAGAACGCCTTCCGCGTGTGCGACGCCCCGCCGCAGCCCCCGTCGCCGGCTCCCGCGCCCGCAGCGCCGCCGCCCGCCGCGCCCGCTCCGTAGCCGCGGCGCGCCGTCTGCGTAGGCAAACGCGTGGGGAGATGCGAGACACGCAGCGGCGAGGAACGGTTTGGAGGACTGGGAAGTCGAAGCAGGGGAAGAAGATCGGCCGGACGAAGACTGGCTGGGGATCGGCCGCGGGGACGCGGACGAGCCGGAGCCGCGGCGCTTCTCCACGCGCCGCCGCGTGGTCGCGTGGGCGATGCTGGCGTGCTTCGCGGTGGCGCTGGCGTACCCGTTCGTCTTCTTCCCGCGCGTGCGCTACTTCTTCAGCGCCGTCCCCCGCATCCGCGCGGGCGAGGTGTCGCGCGCGCCGCAGACCGTCATCCCCCCCGCCGCGCTGGCCGGCGCCGAGCAGATCGTGCAGAAGGAGGTACGGCGCGGCGGCTTTCCCGGCGCCGCGCTGGCGGTCGGCGTGCGCGGGCAGACGGTGCTGCTGACGGGGATCGGGCGCCTGGAGTGGGGCCGCCTCGCCTCGCCGGTGGACGCGGACGAGACGATGTACGACCTGGCCTCGCTGACCAAGATCGTGGGCACCACCGTGGCGGTGATGGTGCTGGTGGACGAGGGGAAGATGCGGCTGGACGACCCCGTGGCCCGCTATCTCCCGCACTTCACCGGCGGCGGGCGCGAGAAAGTCACCATCCGCCAGCTCATGACCCACACCGCCGGCCTCCCCGCCGCCGTTCCCGTCCCGGAAGACGGCGCCGCGGGAGACCGGCTCTTCCGCCTGGTCTCCACCGTGAAGCTCATCTCCGAGCCCGGCGACGACGTGCTGTACTCCGACGTGGGCTTCGTTCTCCTGGGCCTCGCCGCCAGCAACGCCGCGCACCAGCCGCTGGGGATGTTCCTGCGCCGGCGCGTGTGGGGGCCGCTGGGGATGACGCACACGCAGTTCGAGCCCGGCCGCCCGTGCGACGCCTGCGCGCCCACGCTCACGCTGGAAGACGGAACGCCGTTCTCGGGGGAGACCAACGACCCGTTCTCGCGCAAGCTGGGGGGGATCACGGGGAATGCCGGCCTCTTCTCCACCGGCCGCGACGTGGGGCGGCTGGCGGCCATGCTGGCCAACGGCGGCGAGCTGGACGGGGTGCGGATCGTGAAGGAGGCCACGGTGCGCGAGTTCATGACGCCGCAGCCGCGGGCGGGGCTGCGCGCGCTGGGCTTCGAGGCGTTCTGCCGCGAGGGCACGCAGCCGGACCAGAAGCCGTGCAGGACGCCGCCGTACGCCATCGGTCACACCGGCTACACGGGCACGTCGCTGTGGATCGAGCCGGAGCGCGGCATCTGGGTGGTGCTGCTCTCCAACCGCACCTATCTGCCCAGGGCGCCCAACCACATCCGCAAGGTGCGCCGCGACCTCTTCAACCTGGTCACCGGCAACGCCCCCATCCCCGCCACCGAGGTGATCGATACCAGCGCCGAGCGGCAGTAGGCGGGCTGGCGGATGATGGAAACGAAGACGCGCGGCCCCGGTCTGGAGCCGCGCGTCGATTGGTTCTCTGTCTCGTGCACCGTGCCGCGGGACGGGGCGGGGGCGCGGTCCCGCGGCACGCTCACCCTGGCGACTGCCCGGCCGGCCGCGTCAGCAGCCCATGTCGTACTGCGTGTCGCAGCCGGGCTCGCAGAAGGTGTAGTCCAGGCTGCCGGTGCAGCCGTACGGATAGTTCGTCTGGTTGCACTCCATGATGGGCACGCTCTCGCACGCGCCGCACGAGTAGCGCGGGTAGTCGCTCGCGCAGTAGCTGTCGCAGCTGTCGTCGGGGTAGCTGACCTCGCGAGCGCGCACGGTCCCGCGACCCCCCGCCACGTTCGCGGTCTCGAACGATTCGACCGCCAGGTCCTCGATCCTGAGCTTCTTCATGTGGAACTCCTCGGTGGGAAAGGCTATGGAGTCGCGCCCCCGCGCGGGAAGATCTTTTCGAGTTGCGTGCAAACACGACGTTTGTCCCAGCCCTGTTCGTGTGATGCCGCCCTGCGAGGTTTGGTTGACGCCGCGAGATGAGGGGAGGATGAAATGCCGCGGGGGCTGCGAATGGGGGAAGATCTACAGCCGGACGATGATGTGATCGGCAATGCGCCAGACCTCCCCAAGACGTCATCCTGAGGCCGGCCACGCCGCAACTTGAACACACGCAAGCGCTTGCAGGCCGAAGGATCCATACCCGCCCTGCACGTGAGCCCGGGGAGACGCGCCGCTGCCAAACCTGCGGTGCGCGTCCGCCGCGGACGTGCTGGACTGGCGATAGATCCTTCGGCCTGCAGAGAATCGGGCGGGGGAGTTTACAGTGTGGCGGGCCTCAGGATGACGTCTCCCGGGAGGGAAGCCAATCGTTCGAGCTCTACCCCGTGTGCTTGTCGTTGTAGATCTCGACCGCCTTCTCGGAGATGATCTTCCACGTGCCGTCCTCCGAGCGGAGCATCAGCTCCTGGCGCATGGAGCCGAACCAGCGCTTGCCGCGGCCGGAGAAGTCCCACTCCTTGTCCACCAGCACGCGCGCCAGGTTCGGCTGCACCATCATCACCGCCTGCCGGTTCAGCGTGATCTTGCGCGTGGGATAGCCGCGCACCGTCTCCGCCACCTTCCGCCGGATGAACGGCCGCGTCGCGCGCGCCACGTTGTAGTAGTCGGCGCGGCTGGCGTAGTGGCTCATCATCCGGTCCAGGTCGCCGGCCGACCACGCCGCGTGCACGTCGATCACCACGCGCTGCACGGCCGCGGCGTCCATCGCCTGCGACAGGGTGTCGGTCTTCGCGCTGTCGGGCGGCGGCGCCTGCGCGGTGTCGGCCGTGTCGGCGAAGGCGCCCGCGAGCTCGGCGGCGGCCTGTCCCTCCAGGCGCAGGAAGCGGTCGTGCAGCGCCGCCACCGCGCCGGTGTCCGCGCGGACGGCGGCGTCCTGCGCGCCCCGCTGCCGCCGCGACGCCCAGATCGCCGCGATCAGCAGGAGCAGGAGGACGGGGATCCCCCACACCGCGGGCGCCCACCGCCGCCCCGGCCGGATGGGCGAGGGGATGGACAGCGGCTCGTCCGACACCGGCTCGGGCGAGCCCGCGTCGATGGCCGGAGCGGCCGCGTCCACCGGCGCGGGGTCCGCCGCGACGACGCGTGGCAGCGGCGGCGCGGCGATGAACGCGGTGTGGTCGTCGCCGGGATGGAGGAGCGTCGCGTCCTCCGCGTCCGCCAGCGCGTCGGCGAAGGCGGCGGCGTCGGGGTAGCGCCGGGCGGGATCGAGCCGCAGCGCGCGCTCGATCACCTCGCGCAGCGGGGCGGGAACGGCGGACCAGCGCGGGGTGGCCACCAGCGGCACTTCCTCGCCCTCGCGGATGCGCTTCCGCTCGCTCTCGGAGTACGGCCGGTCGCCCGTCAGCAGCTCGTAGCCGATCAGCCCCAGCTGGTAGACGTCGCTCGCGGGGGTGACGGGCAGATCCGGGTCCAGCGCCTCGGGCGACGCGTACGCGGGCGAGTGCGGGAGCTGCCCCGCGGTGGTCAGCGTCAGCGCGTCGTCGGTGTCCGGCTCCAGCGGCTTGGCGATGCCGAAGTCCAGCACGCGCACGTACTCCACGCGCCCGTCCTGGCCCACCAGGAAGACGTTGGCGGGCTTCACGTCGCGGTGCACGATCCCCTCGCGATGGCCGGCCGCCAGCCCGCGCGCCGCCTCGCGGAGGATGCGCACCGCCTCGCCGCGGGGAACGCTGCCCTGCGCCAGCGCCTGCTTCAGGTCGCGCCCGCGCAGCAGCTCCATCACGATGAAGTCCAGGTCCAGCTCGGGGTCGGTCCCGTAGTCGTAGACCTGCACGATGTTGGGGTGATGGGCGATGCGCGCCGCCGAGCCCGCCTCGCGCCGGAAGCGCTCGCGCAGGTTGGCGCGCACCTCCTCCGAGTCCGAGGGGAGGGCGACGACCTTCACGGCCACGGCGCGCCCCAGCACGCGGTCGGTGCCGGCGTACACCACGCTCATCCCCCCCGAGCCGATGGCGTCGCCCAGCTCGTAGCGCCCCGCCAGCGTGCGGCCCACCAGCGCCCGCTCGAACGGCTGCCTCATCCGCGCTCCGCCGCCGCCCCCGCGGGAGTCGAAGCGCCGCGCAGCTCCAGCACCATCTGCCGCACCGCGCCCAGGTGATACGCCGCGTGCGCCACCGCACCGATGGCGCCGGCGAGGCGCAGGAAGTCCAGCTCCGCGGCCTCGTCCAGCGCGCGGCGGAAGGCTTCGTACGCCTCGCGGACGCCGGCGCGCAGCTCGGCCCAGCTGGCGTCGTCCACCTCGCGCACGGCCCAGCTGCGGTCCCATTCGAACGGCCCACGGTCGCCCTGCACCCAGCGCCGCGACACCTCCAGCGAGAAGCGCAGGTGCCCCGCGTGCCCGGCCACCGTGCCGCGTCCCGCCCCCGGTGCGCGCGACGCGTCCTCCGCCGGCAGCGCATCGAGCGTGGCGAGGAAGCCCGCGTCGGGCGCGTTGTTCACGAACCAGGTGCCGCGCGGGTCCTGCGGCCCCTCGTACCCCTCCGCCAGCACCGATCCCACCGCCTTCATCACCATCTCGCGCGGCAGCGTCTCCATCCCGTCCTCCGTCCGATGTGCGTAACCGATGGCACTCGGGCAAGGCATGTGCCCCGGCCGGGGTTTCGGTCAGCGAGGGGAAGGATGATCACTTCCTGCGTGCTGCGCGCGCGGCGGCGATTTCGGCGTCGATCTCTTCCATGGTCAGCCGGTCCAGCCCGTGCTTCCGCGCCCGCTGGCGGATCTTCGTGATCGCCGACTCCGCACCACGTCTGCGGATCATCCGCTCCCGCTCGGCGGCGTCATCGGTCTCGGCTCCCTCTGCGTCCACGACAATCTCCATGCGTTCAGGATGGATGGTCGACCGTCTCGCGTCCAAAGTGAACATCGAACGCCCCTTGTCACAAGCCGGGGAATTCCCCGCCGTGATGAAGAGCGTCCTTTCGACCCGGTCAGCCCCGCCGCACCTTGCCCCCGGCGCGCCCGGGCGACACTTTTCGGGCCTCCGATCCGGCCCCTCCGCAGGCGTTCCGATGATGAAGATCCGCATCCATCCCGCATCCTTCCTGTGCCTCGTCGCGCCGCTGGCCGTGGCCGCCTGCAGGGAGCGCCTGCCGCCCGACGCGGGGCAGCTGCGCGAGCGCTTCGGGGTGGAGATCCCCGCGTACTGGCACGCCTCGGCCTTCCACCTCGAGGCGTCGCAGCTGCGCGGGGCCGCGCGCGACCACTTCCTGGGCCGCTTCCGCGCCACCATCGCGCTCACCGCGCCGACCTACGTGGAGGACCACCGCGTGGGCGATACCCTCTTCATCCGCCAGGCGGGGAACCGGGGCGACTTCAAGACGGTGTACGGCCGCGCCGACGCCACGTTTACCGGCGGCGACTGGAGCACCAGGTTCCAGATGGAGAACGATCCCACGCGCGCCCTCGGCCAGCCGAGGGACTTCTTCACCGCCGCGCGGGTGATCGTCGTCGGCTCGGTGCAAGACCGCGATTTCCAGTACCAGCAGCAGCTCGCCGCCGCCCGGGCGCAGCTCGAGGCGCAGGCACAGGCCGAGCTTCAGCAGCAGGCCGCGCGCACCGCGCTGGAGGACGCGCTGGTGGGCGAATGGCGCGGTACCGTGATGGGTCGCCGAGGTACGCGACTGGTGGTCACGCGTGAGGATGGCGCCCTGGTCGCGCGCTACTTCGAGGAGGATTACGTGGAGACGTTGCGGGTGGAGATGATGCCGGGCGGCAGTTTTGTCCTTACCGGCATCGACGTGGTGAAGACCGGCGGCGGAAAGGTGAACTGGAACTTCGACACCTTCCAGGTGCAGCCCGCGGCGGGAATCCTCACGGGCACCGCGCGAGATGCCCGGCACTCGGGCCGGATCGCCATGCGGCAGCTCGATGGGGATCCAGAATGACGGGGAGATGAAGGACAGGGCGATCTTCCCGGACGCGCGCGGCCGCAGCTGGCTGGTGGAGGTGCTGTACGGCCACCCCGCGCCCACCGAGCGCGGCATCTACGCCGCGCGCTTCCGCTGCCCCGAGGACGAGGCCGAGCCGGTGCGCCTGGGCTTCATCGAGATCGACGCCATCGCCCACGACGACCACGAGCTGCTGCTGGAGGCGCTGGGGATGAGCGACCCCGCGGAGGAAATCGGCTGAGACGCCGCATCTTCCGCGCCCGAGAATCGGTTTTTCGCAACAATAAATAGGCCCATTGCGGATGGTGGCAGAATGTATCATCCGCCTCTTTATGTCGAGTATGTTTCCTTTTGGCGACAGAAAAACGCATTTGTTCAAATACTCATTTGCGATAGAATCTTTCAAATGATGGCGGACAACAGCTTACCTGATCACGGTCGAACCTGTTCACGATCCTTTTAAGCCTTGGCACATAAGAGTTGCTTGACGTGATGTCTCGCCGTGTGTAGACATTCGCGTGCAGGTAAACCCTTCACCTTTCGTCAGGAAAGGACGGTGCACCATGCTCGATCCGCGCAACCCGTTCGCCTCGCCGACCAGCTTCGGCGGCCTCGAGACCTTCGACCCGTACGACGGGACGATCTCGACGGACAACGCCTTCTACGGCGGCGATCCGTGCGGCCCGACCACGAACCTCAACTGCGGCTGCATCCCCTACTGAGCCACGGCCGAGGCAGGAACCGCGGCAGGGCGTACCTCGCCCTGCCGCGGCGCAAGAGGATCGTGCGGCGGGCCACCCTTCACCCGGAAGCTCCCATGCAGCCCAGCGGATCTCTTCCCCTTCCTCCCTTCGCCCCCGGCGCGCAGGTCGTGGTGCTGGAGGGTGCCGGCGGCGCCGCCCGCCGCGAACGGCTGGACGCCTGGGTGCGCGCCGTGGTGGCGCGGGACGGGTGGTCGGCGTGGCTTCTCCCCTGCGACGTGGACCGGGGCGGGCTGTGGGCGGGGCTCGGCACCTGGACCGAGGCGCTCCTTCCCGCGCTGGAGGCCGATGCCCCGGAGCTGGTGCGGCGGCACGACAACGAGCTCACGCAGATCGTGCCCGACCTGCGCCGGCGGCTGTGCCCCCGCTACGTGACGCTCACCGACACCTCCACCCGCGACGAGGCGGTGCGGAACTACGCGGCCGACCGCGCCTACCGCATCGGCCACGGGATGATCGACCTGCTGGAGGCGTGGCACGGCCGGTCGGGCGGCGGGCGCTGGGCGCTGGCCTGCGACGCGTTCGACCGCCGCGGGGCCATGGTGGGCGACTTCTTCCGCAACCTGGTGCGCCGCCGCGGCGACGCGCTGGGGCTGGTGCTGCTGGCCGCCGTGGAGCCCGGCCAGGGCGACGCCGTGGCCGCCGAGCTCGCGCCCTTCGCCCGCGTCACCCGCGTGCGCCTGGAGCTGGAGCCGGGGCCGGACGACGGCATCGACCCGGGCGAGGCCGCGCGCCGGGCCGCGGAGATGGAGGGATGGGTCTCGCGGGACACGCTCGACATCCGGGCGCACGGCCACGAGGTGATCCGCCTGTGGAACGCCGCCGGCCGCCCCGACCGCGCCGGCGACTGGCACGCGCTGCTGATGGGGCTGCTCACGCAGATGGGCTTCTACGCCGACGCGCTGCGGCACGCGCGCGTGGTGCTGCCCAACCTGCACCTGTTCGACCGCGAGGGCTTCTTCTATCCCCGCTCGGCGCTGGTGAACAAGCTCCTGGTGATCCACGTGACCATGGGGCAGCCCGAGGCGGCGCTGGAGATCCTGCAGACCGAGGGGCTGGGCCGGCTGACCGAGCCCGCGTCGCGCGCGCGGGCGCTGTACCAGGCCGCCATGCTGCACGCGCGCCACCTCCCCCGGCGCGACAACGCCGCCGCGGAAGCCTACCTGGACCAGGCCATGGCCGAGCTGGAGCGGGCCGACATGGACCCCGCCGACCGCGCCTTCCTCACCGGCTTCCTGCTGAACGGGCTGGCGTACGTGCGCTTCCGCCAGGGCGAGGCGGTCGAGGCCATCGGCCTTACGCACGACAACTTCCACCGCCTGGAAGAGAACGTTCCCGAGGGGCGCCACCGGCTGCACCGCTCGGTGCTGCTGTACAACGCCGGCCAGGTGTACGCCCGCGCCGGCCAGCCCGAGGAGGCCATCCGCTACTACAGCGAGGCCATGGAGATGGACCCCGACTACAGCGAGTACTACAACGACCGCGGCAACCTTCTCCTCCAGCTGGGCCGCCCGGCCGAGGCCGAGCCCGACTACCGGCGCGCCATCGAGCTTTCGCCCCCGTACCCCGAGGTGTGGTTCAACCTGGGGCAGGCGCTGGCGCGGCTGGGGCGCCCCGCCGAGGCCGAGGCCGCCTGGGAGCGCACCGTGGACCTGGACCCCGAGCGCGCCGAGGCGTGGGTGAAGCTGGGGCGCGCGCGCCACGCCCGCGGCCAGCGCGACGAGGCGCTGCGGGCGTACGACGCCGCCGTGGCCGCCGACCCCGGGAACGCGCTGATGCTGGCCAACCGCGCCGCCGTGCGCTTCGAGCTGGGGCGCCTGGACGAGGCCGCCGCCGACCTGGAGCGCGCCGTGGAGCTGGACCCCGGCAACGACGCGCTCCGGCGCAACCACGTGCTCGTGCAGGAGACCCTGGCCCGCCGCGCCGGAGCGGCGCTGCAGCCCGCGTGACCCCCGCAACCCGCCGGAAGGAACGTGTCATGAGCACGAGCGAGGTGATGGCGATTTCGCCGCTGGACCGCGCCCCCGCGGCGCCGCAGGGGCCGCTCACGCAGCTGCGCTACACGCCGGCGCGGCGCTGGGTGCCGTCGCGCTTCAACGCGCGCACCGTGGGTGCCGACGGGCGGATGCTGCTGTGGAACACCTTCACCGGCGCGATGATGGAGTTCCTTCCCGAGCATCGCGACGCGGCGCTGGCGGTGCTCACCGCCGGCCCGGTGAGCGAGCCCTTCGACCCCTTCGGCACGCACCTGGCCGGGCGCGGCTTCCTGGTGCCCGAGGGAGTAGACGAGCTGGCGCGCTTCCGCACCCAGTTCGGGCGGCAGCAGTGGCGCACCGACACGCTGCACCTGATCCTGCTGGCCAGCGAGGACTGCAACTTCCGCTGCGTGTACTGCTACGAGAAGTTCAGGAACGGCACCATGCTTCCCGAGGTGCGGCAGGGGGTGCGCACGCTGGTGGAGCAGCGCGCGCCCAAGCTGGGCTACCTCACCATCAGCTGGTTCGGCGGCGAGCCGCTGTACGGGTGGGAGGCCATCGAGGAGCTGGCGCCCGTGTTCGACCGGGCGGTGCGGGACCACGGGCTGCGCTTCCAGCACGGGATGACCACCAACGGCTACCTGCTGAACGAGGAGAAGGCCACGAAGCTCCTGGACTGGGGGTGCAACCGCTTCCAGATCACGCTGGACGGGCTGCCGCAGGACCACGACTGCAAGCGCGTGGGGCGCGACGGGTCTCCGACCTACGCCACCATTCTCGACAACCTGCGCGCGCTGCGCGAGCGCCGCACCGAGTTCGAGGTGACGGTGCGGGTGAACTACGACCAGGAGAACTTCGTGCGCCTGGGGCCCTTCCTGGAGGCGCTGAGCGAGGACTTCGCCCACGACCGCCGCTTCCGGGTGCGCTACCGCGCCATCGGGCAGTGGGGGGGCGACAACGACGACCGGCTGGCGGTGTGCGGGATGGACGAGCGCCGGCACGTGCGCGACGAGCTGCGCGACAAGGCCCTGGGGCTGGGGCTGGGCACCGAGGGCGGGATCGACGAGGTGCGCACGCCGGGGGCGCAGGTGTGCTACGCGGCCCGGCCCTACAGCTTCATCGTGGGCGCCACGGGCAAGCTGATGAAGTGCACGGTGGCCCTCGACGAGATGCCCGAGAACGTGGTCGGCCGCATCACGCCCGAAGGGGTGATGGAGCTGAACGACCTGAACATGACGCAGTGGACGGCACCGCACTTCGAGAACGACGAGCTGTGCAAGCACTGCTACGTGCTCCCCGGGTGCCAGGGCGCGGCGTGCCCCATCACCCGCATCACCGAGGGCAAGCGCACCTGCTGCGGGGTGAAGCCCAACCTGAAGAGCGAGATGCGCTTCACCCTCGACGCGGCGGCCCGCGCGCGCGCGTCGGGGATCGCGGCGCTCCGCCCGGAGCCCACCGCCGTCGGCTGACGCGATCGGGCGGGAGATTCGGAAGCGGAGATGCGGGGATGGATCCCCCTGCGTCTCCGCTTCTTCATCTCCATCCCCCATCTCCGCTGAAGACGGAGATCGCACGGAGGGAACGGAGGAAGCGGAGAGCTCCTCCGTTCCCTCCGTTTCCCTCCGTATGATCAAGCAGTTCGGGAGGATAGGATGCGCGGCGGAGGGGACGAACAAGAGGGATCGACGCCATCGCCCGAGAGGACCACGAGCTGCTGCTGGAGGCGGTTTGAGAGATGAGCGATCCGCGGAGAAAAATCAGCTGAGACGCCGCACGTTCCGCACCCGGAAACCAAGATCTCCGTAGTAAGAAAAGGCCTGTAGCGGATGGTGGCAGGATGTACCTCCGCTTCTCTCTGTTGGGGCTGTTTTCTTTTCAAGACATCAGATGAACTGCAGTCAGCAGAACACGGAGTGTAAAACTAGCTCTCCTGTGAGGTTATATCACCGGACCTTTCTTTGATGGAGTTCTTTTCAAGCCTTGTCACATAAGAAATGCTTGACGTAATGACCCGTCCCGTGTAGACATTCGCGTGCAGGTAAACCCCTCACCTTTCGTCAGGAAAGGACGGTGCACCATGCTCGATCCCCACAACCCGTTCGCCTCGCCCCAGCCCACCGGCTTCGAGGGTCTCGAGACCTTCGATCCGTACGGCCCCGGCGGTGTGGCGACCAGCGCTTCGTTCTACATCCCGGGATGCGATCCGGGGACGTCGAACCAGAACTGCTTCTGCGCCTCCTGACGCAGCGAGCTGCGGCAGGGCCCCAAAGGCCCTGCCGCACCCCCGGACAGCGACGCCGTTCCCCCATCCCCGGAGAACCCATGCGGCCGAGCCACGCACTTCCCCTTCCCCCCTTCGCCCCGGGCGCGCACGTGGTGGTGCTCGAGGCCGAGGCCGGCACGGAGCGCCGCGAGCGCCTGGAGGCGTGGGTGCGCGCCTGCGCCGGACAGGAGGGCTGGAACGCCTGGCTCCTTCCCTGCGACACCAGCCGGGGCGGCCTGTGGGCGGGGGTGGACACCTGGCTCCAGGCGCTCCTCCCGCGGCTCGAGCCCGAGGCTCCCGCGCTGTTCCGGCGGCACGACCAGGAGATCACGCAGGTCCTTCCCCTGCTGCTGCGCCGCATCCGCCCCCGTTACGTACCGCTGACCGAGAGCTCGGTGGCCGAGGAGGCCGTGCGCAACTACGCCGCCGACCGCGCGTACCGCATCGGCCACGGGGTGATCGACCTGCTGGCCGGGTGGCACGCCGAGTCGGGCGCCGGGCGCTGGGCGCTGGCGTGCGAGGCGTTCGACCGCCGCGGCGCCATCGCCGGCCACTTCTTCCAGCACCTGCTCCGCCGGCGCGGCCACGCGCTGGGGCTGGTCCTGGTCGCCGCCGTCGACCCCGGCCACGGCGACGCGGTGGAGGCCGAGCTCGCGCCGCACGCCCGCGTAACCCGGGTGCGGATAGAGCTGGAGCCGTCGCCCGAGGCGCAGCCGGACCCCGCCGAGGCCGCGCGCCTGGCCGAGGAGATGGACGCCTGGGTGCGCGAGGACACGGTGTACATCCGCGCCCACGGGCACGAGGTGATCCGGCTGTGGAACGCCGCGGGGCGCCCCGACCGCGCCGCCGACTGGCACGCCGTGGTGATGGGGCTGCTCACGCAGATGGGCTTCTACGCCGACGCCCTGCGGCACGCGGCCGTGGTCCGCGCCAACCTGGCCCTCTTCGACCGCCCCGGCTTCTTCTTCACCCGCACCGCCCTGGTCGACAAGCTCCAGGTGATCCACCTGACCGCCGGCCAGCCCGAGGTGTCGCGCGAGATCCTGCAGACCGAGGGGCTGGACCGGCTCACCGACCCGGCCGACCGCGTCCGCGTGCTGTACCAGATGGCCATGCTGCACGGCCGCCATCTCCCCAAACGCGACCCGGCGGCCGCCGAGCGCTACCTGGACGAGGCCATGCGCGAGCTGGAGCGCGCGGAGATGAAGCCGGAGGAGCGCGCCTTTCTGACCGCGTTCCTGCTGAACGGGCTGGCGTACCTGCGCTTCCGCCAGGGGAACGCCGGCGAGGCCATCGAGCTGTCGCACGGCAACTCCGAGCGGCTGGACCGCAGCCTTCCCCCCGGTCGGCACCGCCTGCACCGCTCGGTGCTGCTGTACAACGCCGGCCAGGTGTACGCGCAGGCGGGCGCCGTCGACGAGGCCATCCGCCACTACGAGATGGCCATGGAGATGGACCCCGACTACAGCGAGTACTACAACGACCGCGGCAACCTGTACCTGAAGCAGGGGCGCGCCGCCGAGGCCGAGCAGGATTTCCGCCGCGCCATCGAGCTGTCGCCGCCCTACCCCGAGGTGTGGTTCAACCTGGGGCAGGCGCTGGCGCGGCAGGGGCGCGGCGCCGAGGCCGAGGCCGCCTGGGAGCGTGCCGTGGACCTGGACCCCGCCCGCCCCGAGCCCTGGGCCGGGCTGGCCCGCGCCCGCCACGCGCGCGGAGAGCGCGACGAGGCGCTGCGGGCGTACGACGCCGCCGTGGCCGCCGACCCGGCCAACGCGCTGCTGCGGGCCAACCGCGCCGCGGTGCGCTTCGAGGCCGGGCGCCTGCACGAGGCCATGGAGGACCTGGACCGCGCCGTGGAGCTGGCGCCCGACAACGCCGCGCTCCGCCGCAACCGCGCCCTGGCGCAGGAAGCCGTGGCCCGCCGCGCCGGAGCGGCGCTGCAGCCCGCGTGACCCCCGCAACCGCTGGAGACCGCCCGATGAGCGAGGTGATGAGCGTTTCGCCCCTGGACCGCGCGCCCGGGGCGCCGGTGGGGCCGCTGGCCCAGCTCCATTACCGGCCGCAGCCGCGCTGGGTGCCGTCGCGCTTCAACGCGCGCACCCAGCACGCAGACGGGCGGATGCTGCTGTGGAACACCTTCACCGGCGCGGTGATGGAGTTCATGCCCGAGCACCGCGACGGCGCCCTGGCGGCGCTCACCGCCGGGCCCCTTCCCGAGCCGCTGGACACCTACGCCACGCACCTGTCGGGGCGCGGCTTCCTGGTGCCCGAGGGGCTGGACGAGGTGGCCCGCTTCCGCACGCAGTACGGCCGGCAGCAGTGGCGCAGCGACATGCTGCACCTGATCCTGCTGGCCAGCGAGGACTGCAACTTCCGCTGCGTGTACTGCTACGAGAAGTTTCGCAACGGCACCATGCTTCCCGAGGTGCGGCAGGGGGTGCGCGCCTTCGTGGAGCCGCTGGCCTCGCGGCTGCGGGGGCTCACCATCAGCTGGTTCGGCGGCGAGCCGCTGTACGGCTGGGAGGCCATCGAGGACCTGGCGCCCTTCTTCAACGACCAGGTGAAGCGCTACGGGCTGAACTGCTCGCACGCCATGACCACCAACGCCTACCTGCTGACCGAGGAGAAGGCGACCAGGCTGCTGGAGTGGGGGTGCACCAAGTACCAGATCACCATCGACGGGCTGCCGCAGGACCACGACTGCAAGCGCGTGGGCCGCGACGGGAGCCCCACCTACGCCACGATCCTGGACAACCTCCGCTCCATGCGCGCGCGGCGGGCCGACTTCAACATCACCATCCGCGTGAACTTCGACCAGGTGAACTTCGAGCGGCTGGGGCCGTTCCTTGAGGCGCTGAGCGAGGACTTCGCCCACGACCGGCGCTTCGCGCTGCGCTTCCGCGCGATCGGCGCCTGGGGCGGCGACAACGACGACCGGCTGGCCGTGTGCGGGATCGAGCAGAAGAAGGAGGCGCGCGAGGGGCTGCGCACCCGGGCGGTGGAGCTGGGGCTGAACCCCGAGGGGGGGATCTACGACCTGCGCATGCCGGGGTCGCAGGTGTGCTACGCGGCGCGGCCGTACAGCTTCATCGTGGGCGCCACGGGCAAGCTGATGAAGTGCACGGTGGCGCTCGACGAGATGCCCGAGAACGTGGTAGGGCGGATCACCCCCGAGGGGCAGATGGAGCTGAACGACATCAACTTCATGCAGTGGGTGGCCCCGCACTTCGAGACCGACGAGCTGTGCAGGAGCTGCTACGTGCTCCCCGGCTGCCAGGGCGCCACCTGCCCCATCACCCGCATCACCGACAACAAGCGCACCTGCTGCAGCGTGAAGCCCAACCTGAAGCGGGAGATGCGCTTCACCCTCGACACGCTGGCCCGCGCCCGCGCGCAGGCCGCCGCGGGGAAGCCGGTCGCCGCCACGCAGCCCGCCGCCGTCGGCTGAGGCCCATCGTACGGGAGATTCGAAGCGGAGACGTGGGGGACGATCCCCGCGTCTCCGCGTCTTCATCTCCATCCCCGTCTCCGCAAAAGATGGAGATCACACGGAGGGAACGGAGGAAGCGGAGAGCTCCTCCGTTCCCTCCGGTTCCTCCGTGTGATTCATGCAGTTTGGGGAGACGGCTGAAACGACCGAGCCGGGGACGCGCGGCGAGGGCGGCGCCGGGGGCCGATCTTCGTTATCTTTCCACCCCATGAAGCCCGCCTCCCCGCGCTCCGCCGTCGACCTGTTCCTGTCGCCCGCCGCCGCCGCCCGCATCCGCAGCGAGATCGCGCGGGCGCGCGGCAACGAGGTGTGCTTCGTGTGCAGGGTGGGCGAGGGCGGCTCGGTCGAGGAGCCGCGCACCATCGCCCGCGGGCACGCGGGGGCCGTGCTGGCGCTGATCCGCGAGAAGGAGATCCCCCAGCCGGGGCTGCTGGTCCACAACCACCCCTCGGGCGTGCTGCAGCCGTCGGAGGCGGACCTTTCCGTGGCCGCGCGGCTCTTCGAGCAGGGGCTGGGGTTCGCGATCATCGACAACGACGCGTCGGAGCTCTACGTCGTCCTGGAGCCGCCCGAGCCGGGCGACAACCAGCCGATCGACGCCGACGCGGTGGCCGACGAGCTGGGGCCCGGCGGGCCGCTCTCCATCGGCCATCCGCGCTACGAGGACCGGCCGCAGCAGCGCGCGCTCACGCGCATGATCGCCGAGCTGTACAACGAGGGCGGCGTGGGCATCGCCGAGGCGGGAACGGGGACCGGGAAGTCGGTGGCCTACCTCCTTCCCGCCATCCGCTGGGCGCTGGAGAACCGCGAGCGAACCGTCGTCTCCACCAACACCATCAACCTGCAGGAGCAGCTGGTCGAAAAGGACCTGCCGCTGCTGCGCCGCGCCCTGGGCGAGCCCTTCAAGTACGCGCTGGTGAAGGGGCGCGCCAACTACGTCTCCATCCGCCGCGCGCTGCTGGCCAAGGTGAGCTCCACGCAGCTCTTCGACGCGCAGAAGCAGGCGGAGCTCACGGGAATCGTCGACTGGCTGCAGACCACCAAGGACGGCTCGCTCTCGGACCTGTCGTTCCGCCCCTCGGCCGAGGTGTGGGACGAGGTGGCCAGCGAGACCGACGTCTGCCTGCGCGTGAAGTGCCCGCACTTCGAGGACTGCTTCTACCAGCGCGCGCGCCGCGAGGCCTCGGCCGCCGACGTGCTGGTCGTCAACCATCACCTCCTCTTCTCCGACCTGGCCGTGCGCCGCGCGCTGGGAAACTACACCGCGCCGGCCGTGCTCCCCACCTACAAGCGGCTGGTGCTGGACGAGGCGCACAACCTGGAAGAGGCGGCCACCAGCCACCTGGGCGCGCGCATCACCCGGCGCGGGCTGTTCCGCATCCTCCGGCGGCTGGAGAACCGCGGCAAGGGGCTGATCCCCGCCTTCGCCACGGCGCTGAAGGCGGTGCGCAACGACCTGATCGCCCGCAGCGCGCTGGACGTCATCGAGCACCGCATCTTCCCCGCGCTCGACGGGGCGCGGGACCGCGCGGCCAGCGTCTTCTCCTTCCTGGGCGACCTGTTCACCGGCGGGGGCGAGGAGACGATCCGGCTGGAGGATTCATTCGCCAGCCACCCGGTGTGGACGCTGGGGCTGGACGACGCGCTCACCGGCGTGCTCGACAACCTGAAGTCGCTGCGCGAGGCGATGGAGCTGCTGCGCGAGCGGGTGACGGTGGACGAGGACATGCAGCGCCAGATGGAGGCTCAGCTGGTGGAGCTGCGCGGGGCGATGAACCGCGTGGACGGCGCCGGCGACGCCCTCCGCCAGGCGCTCCGCCCGGGGGATGACAACATCAGGATGGTGCGCTGGATCGAGCGCCAGCCCGAGCGCGAGGGGCGGGAAGGGAACCTCACCCTTAACGCGGCGCCGCTGGACCTGGCCGACGTCCTCCGCGAGTCCGTCTTCGAGCAGGTGCCGACGGTGATCCTCACCTCCGCCACGCTGGCGACGCAGGGGAACTTCCGCTTCGTCCGCCAGCGCCTGGGACTGGGCTTCCCCTTCGCCGACGAGCACCGGGTGGACGAAGCCATCTTCCCCTCGCCCTTCGACTTCGGGCGCCAGTCGCTGCTCGCCGTGCCGATGGACCTGCCGCTCCCCGCGGGGGACCGCGATCCCCGCCACGACGAGGCCACGGTGCGCGCGACCATCGAGCACGCCAAGATCAGCGACGGCGGACTGTTCGTCCTCTTCACCAGCTACCGCGCGCTCCGCCACGTGGCCAACGAGCTGCGCGCGCGGAGGATCGACAACGAGTGGCCGCTGTTCGTGCACGGCGAGGCGCCGCGCGCGCAGCTGGTGGAGCGCTTCGCCGCGTCGGGGCGGGGGATCCTGCTGGGGACCACGAGCTTCTGGGAGGGGGTCGACGTTCCCGGCCAGCCGCTGCGCGGGCTGGTCATCCCCAAGCTCCCGTTCAAGGTGCCCAGCGAGCCGGTGACCGCCGCGCGCATCGAGGCCATCGAGCAGTCGGGCGGCAACTCGTTCTGGAACTACATGCTCCCGCACGCCGCCATCCGCCTGAAGCAGGGCTTCGGGCGGCTGATCCGCTCGGCGGACGACCACGGGGTGGTGCTGGTGCTGGACGGGCGCATCGTACGGAAGAGCTACGGCCGCTACTTCCTGGACTCGCTCCCCGACGCGCCGCTGGTGAAGGGCCCGTGGGCCACGGTGAAGCAGGCGATGCTGAACTTCTACGGCGAGCGCCAGGAGCGCCGCGCCGCGGGGTGAGCGAGGGAACAAAACCGCGCCTGGGGTTTCTTTTCCGCGTCCCCGCGAACCAGCCGGTGATGCGCCCGGATGCCGGGGCGCGAGTCCGCGAAGGCCGACTTCGGGCCGTTGTTGCCGCGAATTCATTCGCCCTTGACGGGGCGACGCGGAGACGGCGGCCGATCGACGAACCTCAACTGCGCCAACCGGCCTTGGATCTCCCCCGTCCCTCCAAGATCGTCTGCGTCGGCAGGAACTACCTGGAGCACGCGCGCGAGCTGGGGAACGAGCTTCCCGAGCGACCGCTCATCTTCCTGAAGCCGCCGTCGTCGCTGGTGGGCGATGGAGACGCCGTCGTCCTTCCGCCGGAGAGCGAGCGGGTGGAGCACGAGGGCGAGATCGCGGTGGTCATCGGCCGGCGCGCGCGCCACGTGCCCGCGCCCGAAGCGTGGGACTTCGTGGCCGGGATCGCGCCGCTGAACGACGTGACCGCGCGCGACCTGCAGAAGACCGACGGCCAGTGGACGCGGGCCAAGGGCTTCGACACCTTCTGCCCCATCGGGAAGATGGTGCCGCTGGACAGCGTCGATCGCGACGCGCTGGAGGTGGTCTGCCGCGTGAACGGCGAGGTCCGCCAGCACGGCCGCGTGGGCGAGATGGCGTTCTCCATCCCCCAGCTCATCGCCTACATCTCCGGCGTGATGACGCTGGAGCCCGGCGACGTGATCGCCACCGGCACCCCCGCGGGCGTCAGCCCGCTGCACGACGGCGACCTGGTGGAGGTCGAGATTCCCGGCGTGGGAGTGGTCCGCAACCCCGTGAAGCACGCATGAAGCTGTACCGACGCCGCTGGCTGGCCCTGGCGCTGTTCGCCGTGGTGGCCGCCGACTGGTTCACCAAGTTCCTGGTGCAGAACCACATCCACCTGTACGGGCAGCGCCCGGTGATCGACGGGTGGCTGTGGCTGGCGCACGCCCGCAACCCGGGGATCGCCTTCTCGTTCGCGCAGGGGCTGCCGGAGTACCTCCGCCTTCCGCTCCTGGTCGCCGCGGCGTCCATCGGCATCGCGGTGGCGGCGCGGATCGCGCAGCAGACGCGCGACTCGCTGGTGCGGCTGGCCGCGGTGCTGATCATGGCCGGGGCGCTGGGGAACCTGGGCGACCGGGTGATGAACGGGTGGGTGACCGACTTCATCCAGGTGCGCTGGTTCCCGTTCATCTTCAACGTGGCCGACATGGCCATCACCATCGGCGCGGTGATGCTGGCCGTGCGGATGATCTTCGCCGCGGAGCCGCCGCACGGCCCCGCGGCGCCGGCGGAAGGTTGAAAGGAAGGTCCTGAGTCCCAAGTCCCGGGTCCTGAGTGGAACAGGTTGGCGCGAGCGCTGAGGCGTGATCTGGCAGACTTGGGACTCAGGACTTAGCACTTAGGACTTCGGTTATCTCACTCGCACGTCCGTCAAACCGGTCCGGATCCCCATGCCCGAGCTCGCGCGCCGCTTCCGCAGCCTTCCGCCGTACCCGCTCACCGAGGTCCCCGGCATCAAGCGCGAGCTGCGCGCCCGCGGCGTCGACGTCATCGACCTGGGCACCGGCGACGCCGACCTGGCGCCGCCCCCGGCCGCCGTGCAGGCCATGCAGCAGGCGGTGTGCGACCCCGCCAACTCGCGCTATCCCTTCCAGCTGGGCCTCGTCCCCTTCCGCGAGGAGATCGCGCGGTGGATGGGCGGCCGCTTCGGGCTGGAGGTGGACGCGATGGCCGACATCGCGCTGCTGATCGGGAGCAAGGAGGGGATCTACCATCTCCCCTTCGCCTTCCTGGAGCCGGGCGACGTGACCATCATTCCCGACCCCGGCTACCAGGCGTACCTGGGCGGCACCGTGCTCGCCGGCGGGGAGCCGCACCTCGTTCCCCTGCGGCCGGAGCACGACTTCCTGGTGCCGTTCTGGGAGATTCCGGAAGAGGTGGTGCGGCGGACGCGCATTCTCTACCTCAATTACCCGAACAACCCCACCGCGGCCATCGCCCCGCGCGAGTACCTGGCGAAGGCGGTCGCGTGGTGCCGCGAGCACGACGTGATCCTGGCGTACGACAACGCCTACAGCGAGATCGCGTACGATGGCTATCTCCCGCCGTCGATCCTCGAGATCCCGGGCGCGAAGGAGGTGGCGATCGAGTTCCACTCGCTGTCCAAGACGTACAACATGACGGGGTGGCGGATCGGCTGGGCGGTGGGGAATCCCGACCTGATCGCCGCGGTGACGCGGGTGAAGACGTTCGCGGACACGGGCGTGCCGTTCAGCATCCAGCACGCGGGCGTGGCGGCGCTGCGCTCGCACGGCGAGTGGGTGCCGCGCAACGTGGCCACCTTCCAGGCGCGCCGCGACGCCGCGTGGGACGCCTTCCGCGCCGCCGGCTTCGACCTGCCGAAACCCGCCGCCAGCATGTACCTCTGGGTGCCGCTCCCCGCTGGCGTGGAGAGCGAGCCGTGGGCGAAGCGGCTGCTGCTGGAGCAGGGCGTGTCCGTGCTCCCCGGCAAGTCGCTGGGCCCCGGCGGCGAGGGCTTCTTCCGCGTCGCCCTCACCACCAGCGAAGACCGCCTCCGCGAAGGCGCCGAGCGCATCGCGAAGATGGTGTGACGGCTGGGCAGATGGCGATCTCCGGCGTCCCTTCCTGCTTCTGGTGGAGGGACGCTGGTGTTTTTTGGGATAGGATTGGATGACGGGCGGGGAGGGAGAACCGCAAAAGCGTTGTTCCCGCGCACTCCCCGTTGACGTCATCCTGAGGCCGGCCACGGCGCAACTTGCATCACGCAAGACTTTGCAGGCCGAAGGATCTATCGCCGGCTGAGCACGTCAGCAGACGAATCGCACCGGCGTTTCTCGGGATGCCGGACATGACGCCCCAGAGTTATTCCCCGCACCGAAATGAAGTCCGCGAAGGCGGACTGCGTGCCGTTGTAGCCGCGAGTTCACTCGCATTTTCCACCCCAATCTTCGCCCCACTCCCCGCCGCGTTTCACCGCACTTCCTTGTTCCGCGGCGCGCGCTATTCTGCCGTGCCTGATGACGGTGATCGCTCTGCTCGGTGACGGTAATCGCTCTGCTCGGTGACGGTGATCGCTCTGCCTGATGACGCGATTGACAGCCCGCAGCCTGCTCGTGTCGTCTGAGATATGCCGCTCGCCGCGCCTCGTAAGCGGTTGGTTAAGGCTGGTGCCGCGCCGGAACCGAAGTTCCAGGGGGGAGTAGAAGCTTCACATGAGCCCCGCCACGCTCTCCCCTCCGCCCGTGCTTCCCGCCGAGCTGGCTCCGCCCCCCGTGGCCGGAACCGGACCGGCGGCGCCCGTGCTTCCCAGCCGCCCGCCGCTGCGTGGCCATGAGAGCCGCCGCGGCGGGCTGCGCGTTACGCGCGGGGGCGTGCTGTTCTCGGTGGGCGTGCACGTGGTGCTGGCGGTGCTGCTGGTGATGGGGATCGACCAGGCCACGCGCGGCCGCGAATCCCGGCAGGCGGGGCAGAACCAGGCCGAGAAGGTCAGCTACCTGGACGTGGGCGAGTGGCCCACGAAGGTGCCCTCCACCGGCGCGCCCCTCTCCGCCGCACCCGCGGCCGCGGCCCGCGCGCAGGGGGTCAGCGCCGCCGCGATGGACTCGGCCGTCGCGCGGCTGCCGGGGCTGCAGCGCTTCCCGACCAGCGTTCCCAACGGAATCCCGGCCGCGCCGCGTGGCGGCGGTGCGCGCGGGCCGGCGGGCGCGCAGCCGGGCGGCGCTCCCGGCGCCGGCGGCAACGCCATCGGCGGCGACGTGGCGGGCGGGCCCCTGGGCGCCGGGTATGGCGACCGGCGGCTGATCGTGCGCCCCGAGGCTGTTCCGGAGCGGCAGAAGACCGAGCACGAGCGCTACATGGACCACCTGGGCTCGGTCTTGGGCACCTGGAACGACTCGGTGGCCGCCGAGGCCGAGCGCCAGCGCCGCATCCACAACTGGACCTTCCGCGACAAAAACGGCCGCGAGTGGGGGCTGGGCCAGGGCGGCGTGCCCATCATCGCCGGGCAGAAGCTTCCCACCCGCATCGCCCCGCCCATCCACGTGGACCGCGACAAGGAAGAGTCCGAGCGCGCCCAGTCCCGCCAGCGGACGGAGATCGACCGCCAGGCCGAGGACACCGACCGCGACCGCAACTTCCGCGAGCGCACCCGCGCCACCCGCCAGCGCCAGGACGAGGAGCGCCGCAGGCGCCAGCAGTCCGGCGACGGCTCGTCATCCTCCCCGCCTTCCTCTTCCCAGCCCTCGGGCAGCAACCGCTGACCCCGCCGGAACGCGACTTGCACCCCCGGCCCGCCTGCGAGCGACCTTTTTGACGAGCGTCGCGAAACGGATCGGGAAAGGGGGAGCATGGCACACAACTCACGTGATCGAAACGAAACCGACCTGGGCGAGGCGCTGCTGTTCGCCCTTGGCGCGGCCGGCGGGCTGGCGCTCGGCGTGTTCCTGAGCCGGGGGGGAATGCCGGCGGCGCCCGAGCCCGTGCGGCAGGCCGGCGCGCGCCTGCGCGACCGCGCCCGCGACATGGCCGGGCGCTGGGGCCCCGCCAACCTGCGCCGCGGCGAGGAAGAGACGCTGCAGCTGAGCGGGCTCGAGGACGCCGTCATCGAGGCCTTCCTGCACGATCCCGTGCTGGCCGAGCGCGGCATCGACGTGGGGTGCATCAGCCGCGGGATCATCGAGCTCTCGGGCACGGTGTACTCGGCCGACGAGGCGGAGCGCGCGGTGCGGGCGGCGCGCGGGGTGGAGGGGGTGGACACGGTGGTGAACCGGATGGACGTGGACGAGGACGCGCGCCGCACCGGGCGCGCCGGCGAGTCCACCGCATGGGAGGGGCACATGTCGGGAGAGTGGACCGGGCGCAACATCGGGATGGGGCGGAGGCGGCAGGGCGACGAGACCGATCCCGCCGGCGACGATTCGCAGCACCTCCGCGAGGTGGCGCTGGAGCAGAGCGACCGCGCGCAGTTCGAGGACGAGGAGCTGGCGCACTCGCAGCCGCGCGTGGGCTCGCGCCCCGGCACCGGCGACCCCAACCCCACGAACTACAGCGAGGACGAGCTCGACAACCAGGACCCCTACGGCAAGCACGCCGTTCCCGCGCCCGAGCAGCCGCAGGCGCTGAACTCGCGGTCGCGCGTGGGCGAGGGGCTGTCGCCGGGGCTGGAGCTGGAGATGGAGGCCGCCGACGTGCCCTCGAAGCCGCACTCGGCCGAGTGGCAGGGCGCCCGCCCCCGTGACGCCGACGAAAGCTGATCCGGCGGGTTCGATCGGGCAGATGAACAGCGGCCCCTCGCCCGGCATCCGGGCGAGGGGCCGCTGTCGTACGGGTGGTCAGTCACGGAGGATACGGAGATGGATGATCCGTTGATCTCCATCGCCTCCGTGCCTTCCGTGTCCTCCGTGAGTTGCCTGCCGTTCAGGATTGCATCGCCGCGCGTCCGGAGTAGATTCCGCCGCCCGAACCTACTGATGACGAGGCGACCAATGGCGGGCACGCTGAAGGACACCATCCGCGACGACCTGAACGCCGCGCGGCGCGAGCGCGACAAGCTGCGCACCACGGTGCTGACCACTTTCCTCTCCGAGATCCGCAACAAGGAGATCGACCTTGGCCACGAGCTGGGTGACGCCGACGTGCAGGGCGTGGCCACCACCGCCATCAAGCGCCGCCGCGAGGCCGCCGAGCAGATGCGCGCCGGCGGCCGCGAGGAGCTCGCGGCCAAGGAGGAGCAGGAAGCCGTGATCCTGCAGGCGTATCTCCCCCCGCAGCTCACGGAAGACGCCGTCCGCGCCATGGTCCGCGAGGCGATCGGCGCCGGGGCAAAGGACATCGGCGGTGTCATGAAGGCCGTCTCCCCGAAGACGAAGGGCCAGTTCGACGGCAAGGAGCTGAACCGCATCGCCCGCGAAGAGCTGGCCGCGTAGCGAGCACGATCGCCAGAACAGCAGCGCCCGCGGACGGCCTTCGATGCGTCCGCGGGCGCTGTTTACTTTCGACGAGAGACTACTTACATTCCGCGCACTTCAAAGACTGCATTGAGCCTTCCCGTCCCATTCGCCCCGGGCATGAATGTCGTCGCGAGCGCTTCGCGCGTGGCAGACGCGCAGCCGCAAGGTGCTGGACGAGCTCGAAGCCGCGCACGCGGTGGTCGGCGGCGCGCGCCGCGCCCGCACCTTCGCGCGCCAGCAGGTCAACCAGGCATACGTGGTGCTCCTCGCATCCCAGTTCCAGCGCTTCTGCCGCGACCTGTTTTCGGATTCGATTGACGCGCTGGCGACGCACCCGCCGTTCGCGGCGCTCGCACCCGTATTCAATGCGGCACTTCCCGCGGCAATCCGGCTGAATTCGGGGAACGCGAACCCGACGAACATCGCCGCCGATTTCGGACGGTTCGGCTTTGATCTCTGGAAGTCGGCCATCCAGAAAGATCCGAGGACGGCCGCACGCCGGGAGAAGCTGGAAGCGTTGAACCGCTGGAGAAACGCGTTCGCTCACCAGGATTTCCGCAACCCTCAGCTCCGTGGGCGCGAAACCATTCGGATCAGGGACGTTCGCGCGTGGCGCACGGCATGCGACTGTCTGGCGGTGGACTTCGACGCTGTCCTTCGGCTATACTTGGAGAGCATCACCGGCATCGCTCCGTGGTAGGAGAAATCATCATGAGCAGAGCGAAGGCTCGCAGTTCGACGGATATCCGGGCGGGGAGCCGCGTGGTCTACCACCAGCCGTGGGGCCCGATCGACGCCGTGGTCGTGGAAGATCGCGGCATGCGCGGGGGCTTCAACGCGCGCCGGATCATGCGCATTCGTCCCATCTTCGACGGCATCGAAGACAGCATGGACGAATGGGAGGTTCCGCTCGAGGACCTGACGCTCGCCGAGTAAACTCGATTCGCTGCTGAAAGTCCGCAGGCCGCCACCATCTCTCCGGTAGCGGCCTGCTTCGTTTTACGCCCTCAGTGTGGTCCGCGTTACCCGAACGCGGCGAGGAGGTCGTCGATCTTGTCGAGCACGGGCTCGCGGTTCTCGCTGGCCACCTCGTAGCGCCGGATGCGCAGCAGCGAGCGCTCGTCCAGGTCGGCGTCGTCCAGCCAGTCCACCAGGCTGTCGCGGTCCATCCCGTCGTAGCCCAGGATCGGCTCCTCCAGCAGGTCGGCCTCGTCGTCCTCGTCCTCCAGCAGCAGGTCGCCGCCCTCGGGCCAGCGCCCGCCGGGAACCGCCGGCTGCAGCCACCCGCCATTCTCGAAGTCGCGGAACGCCAGCACGATCGCCGCCCCGGCGGCCGCGCCCAGCAGCACCTTGAACGTGGTGTTCATCGCCCTATCCCCTCCCGTTTTGGCGGACCTGGTTTTCCCCCGGACAGGCGCAAATCCCCGGCCACGCCTCAGCCGCCGCCCGGCTCCGGCCGCACGCGGATGCGCTGCGCCAGCGCGTGCGAGATCACCTGCGGGCTTCCGTTCACCTCCAGCTGCACCGGCCCCTCGAAGGGCGAGCGGCCGGTGACCCGCACCTCGGCGCCCGGGTACAGGTCCAGCGAGCCCAGGTAGCGCAGCTGCTCGGGCTCCTCCACCTCCACCTCCAGCACGCGGCGGCGCTCGCCCGGCTCCAGCTCGCCCAGCGACGGGTAGCGGCCGGTGTCCATCTCCCCGCTCGCGCTGGGGATCGCGTTGCCGTGCGGATCGCGCTCGGGCTCGCCCAGCAGGCGGGCCAGGCGCTCGATCAGCTCGTCGCTGGCGGCGTGCTCCAGGCGCTCGGCCTCGTCGTGCACGCGGTCCCACTCGTAGCCCAGCTTCTCGGCCAGGAACAGCTCCAGCACCCGGTGCCGCCGGATGATGCGCAGGGCCGCCAGCTCCCCCGGCGCGGTCAGGCGCACGCCGTAGTACGGCTCGTGGCGCAGCAGCCCCTGCTCGTCCAGGCGCTTCACCATCGCCGTCACGGCCGCCGCCGTCAGCCCCAGCCGCTCCGCGATCCGCGAGGTCGACACGGGCGACTCCTGCTGCTGCAGCATCCAGACGGCTTTGAGGTAGTCCTCGACGACCGGCGTATACATCGGGGTTCGGTTCAGGTGTGGACCGAACATCTGGCGGGGATTCGGGCGTGTCAAGGACTGGAACGGCGGGGTTCGGGCGTGTTTGGCGCCGAGGCGCCAAACCGGGCTGCGCGCGCGGTAGGCAACGATACGACCGTTGCCAACCGCGCCGGGCCACCGCCGCGCCGTGCATCCGGCGCGTTTTGCCGGCATCCTCCCACGCGCGGCGCCGTCCCGGCCCTCCGGGCGCGCATCCCTCACGCAAGCCTCGTCGCGCGAAGAACCTGGCAGTGCCGCGTGCGCGGATCCTCCCCAGTCGCGCGGATCTCCCCGAGCGAGTCCGCGAAGGTGGACTTCGGGCCGTTGTTGCCGCGAATTCATTCGCCTTTGCGGCCCGGCTGATCCGCGCGGCCTCGTCATCTCCACGAAAACCGGGCAGCGAGATCCGAATCTCGCCGCCCGTCCTGTCCTTCATCCCCCCTCGTTTTCGCACTCCCGCACTCCCGCACTCCCGCACTTCCGCACTCCCGCACTCCCGCACTCCCGCACTTCCCTACGGCGTCGCCCCCGCGCTGTCGCCTTTGGTCGTGTCGCGCTGCTGGAAGACCTGGATCAGCGAGTCCACGTTGGCCTGCTGCGCCTTCGCGCTGTCGGCCTTCGCGGGGGCGGGTCCCACCGCGCGCAGCGTGATCAGCGCCACCTCCGGCGGGTGCCCGAAGCGCACCGGCACGTAGCTGTACCCGATGCCGCAGGTGGCGAAGAGCGTGCTTCCGCGCAGCCGCCAGATCCGGGTCTTCGCCGGGTCGCGCGTCCCCGGCAGGACGGTGGTGTTGAACCACGCCAGCCGCGGCGTTCCCGGCACCTCCACCGGCCCGCAGAAGGTGTGGCCGGACAGGATCACCGGGAACTTCTCCTCGGGCACCGTGGCCGCCGTCACCGGCATGTGCGCCAGCGCCAGCATGGCGTGCGGCCCGTCCGGCAGCGCGTTGAAGATCTCGGCCTTCTTCCAGTCCGCACGGCGGGCGAGGTAGGGCTCCAGTCCCACCACGAACGCCGTGTCGCCGCCGCGCGAGAAGCGCGTGAAGGCGTCGCGCAGCACCTTCACGCCGCTGCGCTCCAGCGCCGCCACCGTCTTGATGCGCGCGCTGTCGGGGTTCCCCTGCGTGTCCTCGGTCTCGTCGGCGGTCCCCAGCACCGCCATCACCGTGCGCCCCTTCAGCGGCGCCAGCACGCGGTCGATGGCCGCGTAGTCGTCGCCGCGGGCCACGTAGTCGCCCAGCAGCACGATCAGCTCGGCGCCGGTGCCCGCGGCGGCCTGCGCGGCGGCCAGCGCCACCCGCTCGTTGTCGGGCCACAGCCCCAGCTGGAAGTCGCTGATCGCGGCGATCTTCAGCCCGCTCCACCCGGGCGGCAGCTCGGGCACCTCGATCTCCACCGGCGTGACCACCACGTTGCGCGCGGCGGCCACGCCGTACACCTGCGCGGGGTTCTCCGCCGCCGAGTCCTCCTGCGCGTTCGTCAGGTCGATCTGTCTGCCGCCGCGGTTGCACGCCGCCAGCGCGAGCGCCAGCAGCGCGGCCGCCGCGAGCGGGCGCCGGGTCCCAGGCATCCTCGTCAAGGCCGTTCCCGTCCGGGTCGTTGAAAAAGCAAAGCCGCGCGCCGGCGGCGGACCGCCAGCGCGCAATCGCAGTGCCACGCGCCGTGAAGGGGGAAAGCTACGCGCTGAGCGGGAGCGCGTCCACGCGCGCCGGGGGGCGGGTGCGCTCCATCTCCGCCGGGTTCAGGCGGAACCAGCGCGCCACCAGCAGGATCTCGTCCACCTGGTGCCGCGCGACCAGCGCGCTCTGCGGCTCCGGGCGGCCGAAGTGCTCGTCGCACAGCCGCTGCAGGCGCCGCCGCTCCGCGCCGCCCCTGGGCATGGGCACCACCGCCCGCACCGTTCCCCGGCGCACCAGGTACACGCGGTCGTCGCCGTCCGCGCCGGGCACGTGGTAGAGAAAGGTGAGTGAATCCAGCGCCTCGCGCAGCTCCTGGAACTCGTCGCGCAGCCGCTCCAGCCGCTGCAGCCGGTTGCGCAGCGAGGCCGCCACCTCGTACTGCCAGCGGTCGGCCGCCGCCTGCATCCGCTCGTTCAGCCGCCGCAGCGGCTCGTCGGCGGTGCCGCCCAGGAACGCGCGCGCGGTGTCCACCTGGGCGCGGTACTGCTCCTGGCTGCACCCGCCGGCGCACGGCCCCAGGCACAGGCGCAGCTCGTGGCGGTGGCAGCGCGGCGTGTGCTCGAACGAGAAGAAGTCCGGCTGGTCGGCGAAGCGGATGGGCGTCCCGGTGGGGCAGTCGCGCAGCCCCAGCGCGTCGTTCAGCTCGCGCACCGCCTCCACCACGCGCTTGCCGCCGCGGAAGGGGCCGTAGTAGCTGGCCGCGTCGTCGCTCACCGTCTGCACCACGTACAGCCGCGGCGCGGGGCCGGGAGCCAGCTTCAGGAACGACCAGCGGCCGTCGCGCTTGTGCTGCACGTTCAGCAGCGGCCGGTGGCGCTTGATCAGCTCCAGCTCGCGCAGCAGCGCCGCGAACTCGCTGGGCTGGTACTCCCACTCCAGCCCCGCCGCCTCGCTCAGGATGCGGTGTCCCTTCTCCCCCCGCCTGGCGCGGAAGTACGAGAGCAGCCGCGTCCGCAGCGACTTCGACTTCCCCACGTACAGCACGGCGCCGTTCCCGTCCAGCATGCGGTAGATGCCGGGGCGGTTGCGCGCGTCGCCCACGGCGTCGCGGAGGGGATGGGAGCGGGACTTACGTGCCACGTTGCGGACAAGCGGACTGCGAAGAAGAAAAACCGAACCTCGCCAACCTAGCGTCTTCGCCCGTCGGCCGAAAGGAGCTTCACAGGGAGGGTGGGGGTCTCCGGTTCGTATACGAAAGTATAGTCGGTTAATGTGTAGAACTGATGTACGCTGGTTACACTCGCAAAGATGGCGAAAGCTCAACAAATAATGGAGATTACAGGACAGAGTGAACCGAGGTGGATCTGCGCTGATATAGCCAGATGTGCCATTTACAACGTCGCATTAGGAACGAATTCAGACGGACCAAGCGTCGCATTCTGCCGCTTCCGCTGCTAGACTTCGGGGCAAGAGCAGCTCGCCCCCCGATACCCACCGCACCAAGGATGGCCCCCATGAAGCTGATCCGTCTCGCCCTCGCGGCCGCGGCGCTCGCGGCGGCCGTGGCCGCGTGCGACGCGCCGCGCGTGACCGCGCCCGATGCGCCACGCGCGGCACCCGCGCGCACGAATGACGCGGCCACCTCCACGCCGACCACGACCACCACTTCCACTCCACCCTCTCCCGCCCCTCCGGACACCACCGGGAAAACGCAGGTGGCGGGATCGGGGAATTGAAAACGAGCGCCGGGCGCGGATCTCGTCCGCGCCCGGCGCTCGGGATACGACCTCGGGTTCTGCCGCCCCGGCTCAGCTGGTGAGCGAGTGCACGAAGTCCGTGGCCAGGGCCTCGGCCGCCTCCCTCCACTCGTCGCGCTCGGCCGCGGTACGCACCTCGGCGCGCTGGTGGCGGCGCGCGGCGTCGATCACCGTCTCGGCCGTCAGCCGGGTCTTGCCGTCGCCGCGGCGGGTGGCGCCGTCCAGCGCGCGCTGCGCCGCGTCGTCGGCGCGCTCCCAGGCGCCCAGGCTCAGCGCGCCGTGGGCCAGGTCCAGGTACGCGCGGGCGGTGGTGTCGTTCCCGGGGTTCTGGCGCACCATCTCCGCCATCTCGTCCCACGCCCACTGGAAGGTCTCCCGGTCACCGGCACCGCCCGCCGCCCGGCCCATGTCGCCGAACAGCATCACCTGCATCGCCGTGTCGGAGAAGTGCTCGAGCAGCGACTTGAACACGGCCAGCGCGCGGTCGAAGTACCCCTGCGTGGTCCAGAAGTACGCCACGTCGTGGGCCAGGCGGGCCAGCTTGGGGTTGTGCGGGCCGTAGGCCAGGAAGGCGGCGCGGGCCAGCTCGTGCGCCTCCTTCGTGTTCCCCGTCTCGATGGCGATGCCGAACAGGTCGTGCAGCGCCGCGCCCTCGATGTCGTGCAGAGAGTTGCGCCCGGCGGCGCGAAGCGCGCGGATGAAGAAGCGGCGCGCCGCGGGGAAGTTGCCGCGCAGCACGTACAGGTTCCCCAGCCCGTTGAAGGCCAGCGCGTAGGTCGGCCAGTCGCCCGCCTGCCGCGCCAGCGCGATGGTGCGGCGGAACCAGGTTTCCGCGCGGGCGTGCTCGGCGCGGCGCCGCGCCAGGCGGCCCACCGCGTACGCCGTGGCCGGATCGGCCGGGTTCACCACCGCCGCGGCCTGCGCGTAGGCCAGCGCCGCCGCCAGCTGCCCGCGGTCCTCCGCCCAGCGCGCCACCTGCCGGCACGCCAGCGAAACCGTCTCCTCGCGGGCCGTGGCGGGAGCGCCCAGCATGGCCGCCATCGTCTTCAGCGGCTCCTCCAGCTCCTCCGGCGCGCCCGCGGTCATGATCTCGGCCACGCGCGACCGGTCCGCTCCCGGCGTGAAAAGAGCTTCACGCTCCGCCTTCCCGGCCCGGCCCCACAGCATGGAGTCACGCAGCGACTGCCACAGCACCAGCCCCAGATCGCCGGTAATCTCGTCGAGAACGCTCAATCCCTCGAACGCGTCCGTGTCGCCGTGGGTGAGCGCGGGGGGCACGCGCCAGCGGCGAGTGGTCTTTCTCGGTGGCGCCTTGAACTTGCGTTGTCTCATGGTTGGGCTTGTTGGGAGCGTCAGGAGAGGGAGGAAACGTGCTCGTGCGGATGCCACTGGGTGCAAAGATAATGCAACACGCCAGAAACGCCAGACTTGGGGCGGGTTCCGGGCTCCGGTCAGCGCTGGTCGTGGGCGCAGAAGAAGGTGCTGCGGCCCCCCTGCACGATGCGGCGGATGGGCCGGCCGCACACCACGCACGGCTCGCCCTCGCGGTCGTACACGCGCAGCCGCCGCACGAACTCGCCCGGCTCGCCCTCGGCGTCGCGGTAGTCCAGCAGCGTGGTGCCGCGGAACTCGATCGACTCGGCCAGCACGTCGCGCACGCCCTCGCGGATGCGCTTCGCCTGCGGGCGCGTGAGCTCGTCGGCGGACCGGCGGGGGTCCACCCTCGCGCGGAAGAGCGCCTCGCTGGCGTAGATGTTCCCCACGCCCACCACGCGCTTCTGGTCCATCAGCCACACCTTGATGGCCACGCGCGAGCGCCGCGTGGCCTCGTACAGCCACTTCGCGGTGAACTCGTCGGACAGCGGCTCGATGCCGAGCGCGGCCTCCCACGCCGCCCACTCGTCGGGCTGCATGCGCCAGAGCCGGCCGAAGCGGCGCACGTCGTGGTACCTCAGCTCGCGCCCGTCCTTCAGGTGGAAGCGGACGCCGGTGTGCGTGGGCGCCGGGTCCTCGGGGCGGGCGATGAAGAGGCGGCCGGTCATCCCCAGGTTCACCAGCAGGTACTCGCCGCCGGTGTCGATGACGATGTTCTTGGCCCGCCGCGCCACGCCGGCGATGCGGCGCCCGGCCAGCGCGTCCGCGAACGACGCGGCGGATTCGCCCTCGATCAGGTCCGGCTTCAGCACCTCGGCCGAGCGGATCTCCGCGCCGGGGAGGCTCGCCGCCAGCCCGCGGACGATGGTCTCGACTTCGGGAAGCTCAGGCATGGGTGCCCTCCGCTCTGCCGATCTCCCGCCACCCGATGTCGCGGCGGAACTGGCGCCCGTCGAAGCGGATGCGCTCGGCGGCCGCGCGGCTCCGCTCCGCCGCCTCGGCTACGCTCGGCGCCAGCGCGGTGACGGCGAGGACGCGTCCGCCGGCGGTGACGAGCCGCCCGTCCGCCTCGCGTTTCGTCCCCGCGTGGAAGACGATCACGTCGCCGGAAGACTCGAGGCCGGGGGGGATGCCGATCTCCGCGCCGCTCCGGTAGTCGCCCGGGTACCCCGCGCTGGCGAGCACGGTGGTGGCCGCGGCGCCGTCCGACCAGTCGAGCGTGAGCCCCTCGATGCTCCCGCCGCGGGCGATCTCCCGCATCGGGTCCAGGAGGGAAGAGCGGAGAAGGGGGAGGACCGCCTGCGTTTCCGGGTCGCCGAAGCGGCAGTTGAACTCCACCACGCGCGGGCCCGTCTCCGTCAGCATCAATCCCGCGTAGAGGAGCCCGGAGAAGCTGCGCCCTTCTTCCGCCATCGCGGCCACGGTGGGCTCCAGGATCTCCGTCTGCACCCGCGCCATCAGCTCCGGCGTGGCGATGGAGACGGGGGCGTACGCGCCCATTCCCCCGGTGTTGGGCCCCGTCTCCCCCTCGCCCACGCGCTTGTGGTCCTGGGCGGGGATCATGGCCGTGACGTGCGTCCCGTCCGTCAGCGCGAAGACGGACAGCTCCTCGCCCGTCATCCGCTCCTCGATCACCACCTCGCGGCCGGCGACGCCGAACGCGCTCCCCGCCAGCATCTCGCGCACCGCCTCCAGCGCCTCGTGCGCGTCCTCGGCTACGACCACGCCCTTGCCGGCGGCCAGTCCCGACGCCTTCACCACCAGCTTCGTTTCCGCCGCGCGGACGTACGCCTCCGCCGTGGCCAGGTCGTCGAAGCAGGCGAACGCGGCGGTGGGGATGCCGTGGCGCTGCATCAGCCCCTTCGCGAACGCCTTGCTGCTCTCGATCTCCGCAGCGGCCTTGCAGGGGCCGAACACGGCCAGCCCGTGCGCCTGGAAGTGGTCGGCGATCCCCTCGGCCAGCGGCGCCTCGGGGCCCACGACGGTGAAGTCGACGCCGTTGGTCTCCACCCACGCGGCCAGCGCCTGGAGCTCGCCCGGCGCCAGGGGGAGCGAGGTGGCGCCCGTCATCCCCCCGTTCGCCCGGGTGACGAAGAACTCCGCGTCCGGCGCGTCTCGGCGCAGCTTCCACAGCAGCGCGTGCTCGCGCCCGCCGTTGCCTACGATCAGGATCTTCAATCCGCCTCACCCGGTTGGTGCTTCGCTGGGGCGGGGATGATAGCGCGCCGCCGCGGGCGGAACAATCGCCCCAGCGGCTACTTCTCCTTGCGGGCGTTCAGGATGGCGATGACGTCCTGGCGCTCCAGCTCGGCGCTGCCGCCGCGCTTCTTCCACTCGTCCACCATGCGGCGGTAGTCGCGCAGCATCGGGCGGCCGGCGTCCAGACTGGCCTCGGTCACCATGTTCGGGTAGCGCCCCTCGTGCGAAAGGGAGAAGTGCGCGTACCCCAGGTAGTCCTCTTCCGTCGCGCGGTCGAAGCCGGGGAAGCTCACCCGCCACGCGTCGATTCCGAAGTTGTCCTCCAGCGTCCGGTACGCGCGCTGCACGGCGTCGAACATCGACAGGATCTCGTCGACCTCGTCGCTCTCCTTGCGGTTCGTGTCGTCGCGCACGATGTGCGCGGACAGGCGGTCGATGGCGTTGGCGTAGCCGCGCTCCAGCGCCTCGGCATTGCCGCGGTGCGTGGCAGCCTGGTCCGGCTCCAGCGCGGCCAGGATGCGGTACTGGTTGGCCAGGATCCAGCGCTCCGAGCGGGAAAGCTTCATCGTGGGGTTCTCCGGGATCGTCGCGGGTGGGCGGGAAGAGGAGGGGGATGGGGAAGAGGTAACGATGCGCGGCGGCGCGGTCCAGATTTCCGCTCGCTTCGATGGAATCGCGCGCGGGCCATCGTCCCCAAACTGCTCGATCAGGGAGAAGCGGAGACGGGCATCCGCGCGCGAGCCGCGGAGTGGGGCCTGGAGAAAAAATCCGCGATACTCATCGCATGCCGAGCCCTCCGTCACTCGCCCGCCGGTCCCGTCGCCGGATGGGATCCGTCAGCCGCCGTTCGCGCGGGCGTTCTCGATCTTCGGTGGCGCGGAGGTGGCGTTCCACGGATCGATGCGCATGACCTGGACGATGGCGCCGCTCCACAATCCCATGTGGCCGCGGTTGGCCGCGCGGAAGGTGCCCTCCACGATCATGTACCCGGCCGGAGCCCCGCGAATCCGCAGCGAGTCCGGCGGGTTTATCCAGAGGCCATTCCGGTAGAGGCCGTGTTCCCAGTCCTCGCGCGAGAGGTAGATCGCGTTCCCCTCGAACTCGATGCGCACGAAGCCGGTCACCTGCACGCGCTTTCCGTCGAAGCGCTCCGGCCGGGCGATCAGCTCCACGAGCGACGCGGGGTAGACGGAGCAGCGGGGCGGCCCGGCATCTCCCCGCGGGCACCGCTCGTCCAGCCGCGCGCTGTCCGCCGGGGGATTCGCCCGGGCCTCGCTTCCGCCGCCCGCGCGCGAGCACGACGCCAGCGCGGGCGCGAGGAGCGCGAGTGCGGCCAGCATCCGCATCCCGCCCCGCGCCCGCCCCATCGTCAGACCGCCGCCAGCGCCTGCTCCAGGTCGGCGATCAGGTCGTCTACGTCCTCGATGCCGCAGGAGAGGCGGACGATGCCGTCGGTGAGCCCCATCGCGTTGCGGCGCTCGGCGGGGATGGAGGCGTGCGTCTGGCTGGCCGGGTGGCCGATCAGGCTCTCCACGCCGCCCAGCGACTCGGCGAGCGAGAAGATCCGGACGCCGTTCACGAACTTCCGCGCCGCCTCCAGCGACCCCGTCTCCACCGTGATCATTCCCGTGAAGCCCCGCATCTGCCGCGCGGCCAGCTCGTGCTGCGGGTGCGAGGGAAGGCCCGGGTAGTACACTTTCTCGATCTTCGGCTGCTCCGTCAGCCACTGCGCGATGCGCAGGCCGTTGGCGTTGTGCGCGGCCATGCGCACGTGCAGCGTCTTGGTGCTGCGCAGCACCAGCCAGCAGTCCCACGGCCCGGGAACGCCGCCGGCCGCGTTCTGCAGAAAGCGCAGCCGCTCGTGGATCTCGTCGTCGTTCACCACCAGCACCCCGCCCACCATGTCCGAGTGCCCGTTCAGGTACTTGGTCACGGAGTGCATCACCACGTCCGCGCCCAGCGCCAGCGGCTGCTGGTTGTAGGGCGAGGCGAAGGTGTTGTCGACGGAGAGGAGCGCGCCCGCCGCGTGCACGACCTCGGCCGCCGCGGGGATGTCGGTGATGCCCATCATGGGGTTGGTGGGCGTCTCCACGTGCACCAGCTTCGTGTTCGGCCGCAGCGCCGCGCGGATGGCGTCGACGGACGACGAGTCCACGAAGCTGAACTCGATCCCCATGCGGCTGATCACCTGGTTGAACAGCCGGTAGGTGCCGCCGTACACGTTCTCGCCGCAGACGATGTGGTCGCCCGCCGAGAACAGCTTCATCAGCGTGTCGGTGGCCGCCAGCCCCGACGCGAACGACAGCCCGTGCTTCCCCCCCTCCAGCGAGGCCAGGTTGCCTTCCAGCGCCTCGCGCGTGGGGTTGTGGGTGCGCGCGTACTCGTATCCCAGGTGGCGGCCCAGCTCGGGCTGCACGTAGGTGCTGGTCTGGTACACCGGCGTCATGATGGCGCCGGTGGTGGGGTCCGGCCGCTGTCCCGCGTGGATAGCGCGCGTGCCGAAGCCCAGGTTCTGCGTGTCGTTGCGGTGGTCGGGCAGCATGTCGGGCGGTCTTCCGTTTCGGGTGATTTCGAGTGGGCGGAAGATAGCCCGCCTTCGGCGGGGTACGAAAGTACGGAAGTACGGAAGTACGGAAGCGCGAGAGTGCGGGGGAGGGCTCCGGGGTTACGGCGCCGTCGCAGTCCGCCCCGCCAGCAGCTCCAGCACCAGCCGCGCGGCCAGCTTCGCCGTGCGCGCGTCGTGGTCGTACGGCGGCGACAGCTCCATCACGTCCGCGCCGATCAGCTTGGGGTGGCTGGCGATGGTGGTGACGATGTCGATCATCTCCCGCGCGGTCAGGCCGCCGATCCCCGTGGCGCTCACGCCGGGGGCGAAGGCGGCGTCGGCGGCGTCCATGTCGATCGACAGATACAGTGCGTCGGCATCCCGCGTGGCGGCGTAGAGGGCGGCCTTCGCGGCGTTCACGGCGCCCTTCACCGCCAGCTCGTCCAGGGTGATGAGGGTGATCTCCCGCTCGCGCGCCCAGTCCAGGTAATAGCGCGAGTTGGCGAAGCGGCGGATGCCGATCATCGCCACGCGCCCGCCCTCCACGATCCCCGACTCGAGCGCGCGGCGGAAGGGGGTGCCGCTGGAGAGCGACGCATCGTCCGCGTACTCGCGCACGTCCAGGTGCGCGTCGATGCTGATCACCCCCAGCCTCAGCCCCGGTCGCGCCGCCGCCAATCCGCGGATCACCGACCCCGTGCACCCGTGGTCGCCGCCGAGGAAGATGGCGCGCGCGCCGGCGGCGAACACCTCGTGGGCGGCGGCCTCGATGCGGGCGTGCGCCTCGGCGCCGTTCATCGTCGGGAGCGGCAGGTCGCCCCAGTCGCTCGCGTTCGCCACCTCGCGGTCGCCGTCGTACGTGCCGAACGCGGCCAGCGCCTCGCGGATCGCCTTCGGCCCGAAGCGCGCGCCGGGCCGCGTGGGGATGCCGCCGTCGTACGGAAGCCCGAGCACCACCGTTTCCCCCTCCTCGGGCGGGTGGGGCGGGCGCAGGAGCGTGGACGCGCGCGGGTCCGGCGGGGCGGGGACGGCGCGGAAGGCGGCCAGCGGGTCGGGCGTGGCGTCGCTCACGGCAAGGCGCGGGCTGGGGATGCGGCGTATTGCCGGGGCTTTCCGGCGCGCGCTAACTTAGGCCGTGCGTGGCGAATCCACAAAAGCCGGCGGGAGGCGCGGCTGTCTTCCCCCGAATGGAATTCGGGGGCAACAACGGCACCAAGTCCCTGCGGGACTGCACCCCGGCTTTCGTGCGCCTCCGGCACACTGTCGCCAGTCGAGTGAGCTGATCCGTGCAGGCCGCGACGACTTTCCCTCCCCCCAGCTGTTCTGGGGGGAGGGAGGAACGCACGAGTACCAATCGACCGACCATCATCCCATCTGCCTCCCCGCGCGGGAGGCAGAGTCATCTGCGAGAGCGTGGAATGAAGCGCATCCTCACCGGGCTGCAGCCGTCGGGAACGCTGCACGTGGGCAACTACTTCGGCGCCATCCGGCCCATGGTCGACCTGCAGGGGCAGGGCGAGGTCTTCCTCTTCCTGGCCGACCTGCACGCGCTCACCAGTACCCGCGACGCCGCCGAGCTGCGGCAGTACACCCGCGAGGCGGCCATCGACCTGCTGGCGTGCGGCCTGGACCCGGCGCGCACCGTGTTCTGGCGCCAGAGCGACGTCGCGCTGCACGCGGAGCTGATGTGGATCCTGAGCACCGTGACGCCCAAGGCGCTGATGGAGCGCGCGGTGGCCTACAAGGACAAGGTGCAGAAGGGGCTGCCGGCCGACGTGGGCCTCTTCACCTATCCCATCCTCCAGGCCGCCGACATCCTGCTCTACGACGCCGACCTGGTGCCGGTGGGGAAGGACCAGATGCAGCACCTGGAGATGACGCGCGACATCGCCATCAAGATCAACGAGACGTACGGCGAGGGCACGCTGAAGCTCCCCGAGGCGCAGGTCAGCGAGGAGGTGGCCGTGGTTCCCGGGCTGGACGGCCAGAAGATGAGCAAGAGCTACGGCAACACCGTCGTGCTCTTCGGCGACGAGAAGACCACGCGCAAGCGGGTGATGTCCATCGTCACCGACTCCACTCCGCTGGAGGCGCCCAAGGACCCGTCCGGCTCCACCGTCGTGGCGCTGTACAAGCTGTTCGCGTCGAAGGAGGACGTCGCACGGATGGAGGACGAGCACCGCGCCGGCGGCGTGGGCTACGGCACCTTCAAGCAGCGCCTGTTCGAGGCGATGTGGGAGTTCTTCGCCCCCATGCGCGCGCGCCGCGAGGAGCTCCTCGCGCGCCCGGACTACGTGAACGACGTCCTCCGCGACGGCGCCGCGCGCGCCCGGGAAGTGGGCGAGCGCACGATGGCGAGGGTGCGCGCGGCGGTGGGGATCGACTGACAGGAAGTGCGGAAGTGCGTGAGTGCGTGAGTGCGCTGTTTCGGCGCGGGCACGCGAGGTTTCGCAGGATGCGGCCGGGAGGGTGGCGGCGATCGCGAAACGGGTGCGGGCGGCACGAAACCAACGCACTCACGCACTTCCGCACTCCCGCACTTCCGGTACGGTCCGTGCGTTCGCCACGGTGACCTGAACGCTGAGGAGAGGATGATGGTGGAAGAACGCTACGATTCCGACGATACCACGATCGCCGCGGGGAAGCAGGCCACCGAGCAGCCGCGCGAGAACCCCGCAGGCGACGCGCAGGACGGCGGCCCCAGCACCATGCTCACGCTGGTCTGCGAGAAGTGCGGCAAGGACTACTTCTTCGAAGACGAGCCGCCGCCGCCGGAGATGAAGTGCGAGAAGTGCGGTGGCACCGTGTTCCGCTCGTTCTACGACTCGGTGGGCGACGAGGCGGCCGACGACTTCCGCGACAGCACCGAGCGCGACCTGGACCCCGACGATGCCGAGGGCGACGTGATGCCGGGCGACATCATGGACCTCAACCGGCTCTGAGGGCGGCGATGGCGGACGGCGGACGGCCCAACCTTCTCTTCACCGGCTCGGGCGTCGCGCTCGTCACCCCGTTCGATTCCGGCGGGGTGAACGAGGGGGTGATGCGCGAGCTGGTGCGCTTCCACCTGCGCGAGGGCACCGACGCGCTGGTGGTCAACGGCAGCACTGGCGAGGCGACCACCATGTCGCCCGACGAGCAGCGCCGCGCGGCAGAGGTCGTGGCGGACGAGGCGCGGCGGGGCGGCGAGGGCGGGCGGAAGATCCCCGTCATCGTCGGCTGCGGCGGAAGCGACACGGCGGCGGTCTCGCGGCTGGCGGCGAACGCGCGCGCGGCGGGGGCGGACGCCATCCTCGTCTCGCCGCCGCCGTACAACAAGCCGCCGCAGCGCGGGATCATCGCCCACTACCGCGCGGTGATCGACGCGGCGGACCTGCCGTGCGTGGTCTACAACGTTCCCGGCCGCACCGCCTGCAACATCCTTCCCGAGACGGTGGAGGCGCTGGCCGAGGCCCCGCGCGTGGTGGGCGTGAAGGAGGCCAGCGGCGACATCAGCCAGGTGGCCGAGATCTGCCGCCGCGTGGGCGACCGCGTGGGCGTCTACTCCGGCAACGACGACCAGGTGGTGCCGCTGATGGCGCTGGGCGGCGTGGGCGTCATCTCCGTCCTGGCCAACATCGCCCCCGCGGACGTGTCGCGCATGGCGAAGTCGTTCCTCGCGGGCGACGTCGCCGAGTCGCGGCGGCTGCAGCTGCGCTATCTCCCGCTCATCGCCGCGCTCTTCCGCGAGCCGAACCCCATCCCCGTGAAGGCGGCGGTGGGGATGCTGGGCTACGACGTCGGCCCGCTCCGCCTCCCGCTGGTCGACCCCAGCGACGCGGTGATGAAGGAGCTGCGCGAGGCGATGCACGGCGTGGGGCTGGACGTGAAGGACTCTTAGGAAGTACGAGAGTACGGAAGTACGAAACCGCGCGCCGGTGGCTCGGGACGCGCCGCCGTGAAGTCCGCGGAGGCGGACTGCGTGCCGTTGTAGCCGCGACTTCAGTCGCATTTTTCCCCGCGGATCGTCTTCGTGTCCAACTCGCATCCACCCGCACCACACGACCGCTGATGCCCGATCCGGTCCGCATCGTCCTGAGCGGCGCCACGGGGCGCATGGGGCAGACGCTGGCGCGCCTGATCCACGAGGACGCGGCGCTGCAGCTCGTCGCCGGGATCGGGAAGATGCCCGAGCCCGCCTGCGAGGTCGGCTGCCCCGTGGTGGAGACGCCCGAGACCGCCGGCGAGTGGATCCGCGCCGCCGACGTGGTGATCGACTTCTCCGCCCCCGAGCTCCTCCGCCGCATCCTGGAGATGCACGGCGACACCCTGGCCGGGAAGGCGCTGGTGGTGGGCACCACGGGGCTGGGGGATGGGGAGCGGGGGATGATGGAGACGGCCGCGCGCCGCACCGCCGTCCTGCAGGCCGCCAACTTCAGCGTGGGCGTGAACCTGCTGGTGGCCTTGGCCGAGCGCGCCGCGCAGGTGCTGGGCGACGACTACGACGTGGAGATCGTGGAGGCCCACCACCGCCGCAAGGTGGACGCGCCCAGCGGCACCGCGCTGGCGCTGGGCGAGGCGGTCGCGCGCGGGCGCGGCGTGGCGCTGGAGGACGTGCGCATCGACGGGCGCAGCGGCCGCCCCGGCGAGCGCCCGCGCGGCCAGGTCGCCTTCCACGCTCTCCGCGGCGGCGACATCGTGGGCGAGCACCGGTTGATGCTGATCGGCGAGCGCGAGCGCATCGAGCTGGCGCACCTGGCGCAGGACCGCGCGCTGTTCGCCGAGGGCGCCCTCCGCGCCGCCAGGTGGATCGCCGGCAAGCCCGCCGGCAGCTACACGATGAAGGACGTGCTGGGGCTCTGACGCACGGTTCTTTCCATCTCCCTTTCGCTCTTTGTCTTCTGACGATGGCGAGTGGCAGGGAGATTCGAGACGCGGGGAGAAGGAGAGCAAACGCAGGAGGCGAGCGATGTCTGATCTCCCGAAGTCCGTCAAGCGCAGCCTGCGCGAGCTTGCCGGGAAGGCGCACGAGGCGGAGCTCCGCGCCGAGCTGGGGAAGCTCGCCGGCGAGTTCGACGCGTGGCGCCGCGGCGAGATCGACAGCTTCGACCTGAGCCAGCGGATCCACGAGTTCCACGACGGCGCCGCGCGCGAGATCTGGAAGACGTACAGCTACGGCCATCCCACCTCGTCGGTGGCGTACGCGATCCACGCCGGCATCCTGAGCCGCGACGAGGTGCCGCCGGAGGTCCTCGCCGCGCTGAAGCACGCGATCGGCGTCTACGAGCACATGGCCCGGCCGGAGGGCGCCGCCGAATCCGTCGCGGAGGACGTGGAGTAGCGTCAGGCGAGCCGCGGACGCGGACGCACGGCAGGGACGCCGTCCAGCATGCCGCGGACGCTGATGTCCTCGTCCACGTCCGGCCAGTGAACGCCTTCGCCCGAGCCGATCAGGCGCCAGTTCGCCCGCTGCTCCGGCGTGGCATCCGACAGCCGCCACGACCACGCCAGCGGGACGCTGATCGACCGTCCGTCGGCCAACTCGGCGATGATCGAGTCTTCGGTGACGTGAACGGCTGCCACACGTGCGTCAACCTTCAGGACAGTGCTCATCCCAAGCTCTCCTTATCGAATCGGTGTACGCCTGAATTACGCCTCGGACGCGGTTTAGTTCGCGCGGCGAGAAGCCGTCGTTGCTCGCGAGCATGATGGGACCCATCCAGAACTTGCACTTCATGCGGTCGCGCTCCGCATGGATGTGCATGGGCTCGTTGCAATCAAAGCTGTAAAAGTACAGCCGGTAGGGTCCGGAGACTCCGCGAATGGTAGGCATCCATCTATCGTAGGCGCCTTCAAGGATCGACGCCAGAACGGCACCTGCCGCACGGCTCCCGCTTGCTCCCCATCCCCCACCGCCACACATTCCTGACGACCCGTCGCACTTCCGCTCCGTCTCCCTGAAGCGCCCGTCCGGTGGAACACTTTCTCGTCAGCGTGGGGATTCCGGCGTCGGTGGTGGCGGCGCTGAAGCTGGGCACGCTCGGGCGGCTGGTGCTGGCGGGGGTCCTGGGCGGCCTGATCGGGCTGGAGCGCGAGCTGAAGGCCAAGCCCGCCGGGCTGCGCACCACGCTGCTGATCTGCGTGGGCGCGGCGCTGTTCACCAAGCTGTCGCTGGAGATCGCCATGCTGGCGGGCGGCGGCGGCGACGCGCTCCGCGCCGACCCCGCGCGGCTGGCGGCGCAGATCGTTCCCGGCATCGGCTTCATCGGCGCGGGGGCCATTCTGCACGCCCGCGGGCGGGTGACGGGGCTGACCACCGCGGCCACGCTCTGGGTGGTGACGGCCATCGGCATCGCGGTGGGCGCGGGGGCGTACGTGGAGGCGATCGGCACCACCGTCATGGTGCTCGGCACGCTGCTCCTGCTGGGGCGCCTGGAGCGGCTGGTGCGCCTGCGCATGGCCAACCGCAAGTACACCGCGGCCGTGGACGCGGAGAGCGACACCTTCGAGCGGCTGATCGAGTCGCTGCACGGCGGCACGCTGCAGCTGCGGGTGGACACGATGGAGAAGGTGGGTGAGGACCTGGAGGTCACCTTCCGCCTCATCGGCCCGCAGCACGAGCACGACAAGCTGGTGAAGGCGATGATCCGCGAAAAAGGCGTCCGCCGCTTCAAGCGCAGCTGACCGCCGCCGCATCTGCAGACTCCGCCGGACCGATCTCCCCATCCGCGCTTGCGGGGAGAAACATCTGACAGCAGTTTTCCGCGCGACGGATCCCGATCCCCACCATCCCCGCATCGCCCCGACTCGCGCGCGGCGGACCCACCGCCGACGCATGCGCGTGGCGCGGCGCGCGGGCGAGATCCGCATCCCGATCCCCATCCCCCGACGTTCCCGCACACCACAGAACACACGATGAAGCGAATCCACCTCGCGGCGGCCGCGCTGGCGCTGCTCTCCGCCGTGCCCGCCGCCGCGCAGAACGCGCAGGGCGTGCGCATCGGCTCGTTCACCTACTTCCGCGACACCGATCCGGTCACCGACGACGACGTGAGCTCGGTGGTGGTGCCGGAAGCCAGCGACTCGTACATGCGCTCCACGCTGGTCTGGCGCTGCGAGCGCGAGGGCGGCTACAGCATCGTGATCGACGGGTCGCTCTTTTCCATGGACGACCTGGTCACCGTGCAGTGGCGCTTCGACCAGGGCGAGCCGGACACCGAGGCCTGGCAGATCACGCAGGGCCACTACGTGTGGGTGCCCGGGGACGAGGTGGACCCGTTCACCGCCGCCGCGAAGCGCGCGAGCCGGCTGGCCATGCGCATCACCACGAAGACAGGCCGCGAGAGCACGCTGGTGTTCCCCATGACCGGCGCCACGGCCGCGTTCTCGCGCCTGCGCTGCCTGAGCCAGCCGCCGCGCGTGGCCGGCCAGCCGGTGGACAGCGCCGCGGCGGAGCCCGTGGAGAGCGCGCCGGCCAAGCCCGTGGAGCCCGCGCGCGTGAAGCCGTAGCCCGGCATCCCGGCCCGATGGATCGAAGCAGAGGCCCGTCTCGCGAGAGGCGGGCTTCTTCGCCATCTTCCCCGATCTTCCCATCCCCCTCGAACGCACGCAGACGCATGCCCGAACGCCGCCGCCTCGTCGTCAACCTGCGCGACCAGCGCCCCGTGTGGGCGATTCCGCCGGCGTGCGTGGACGAGATCCGCGCCGCCCTCCCGGAGGGGTGGGAGTGCGTGGTCGTGGACGCGTACGCGGACGGCACGGGCGACGGGCGGGGCGCGGGCGGCGAGGCGCTGGAGGCGGCGCGCGGGGCGGAGATCTACCTGGGCTGGGGCGTGCCGCGGGAGATCTTCCTGGCCGCGGGAGATGCGCTGCGCTGGGCGCACTCGGCGTCCGCGGGGGTGGGCGGCGTGCTGTACGCGGAGATGCGGGAATCGGACGTGATCCTCACCAACTCCGCGGGGACGCACGCGGAGCCGATCGCCGAGACGGTGCTGGCGATGATGCTGCACTTCGCGCGGGGGATCGACTTCGCGGTGCGCGCGCAGGCGGAGCGGCGGTGGGACAAGTCGCCCTTCGACGCGGCGGACACGCCGGTCCGGGAGCTGGCGGACGCGACCGTCGGCCTGCTGGGGCTGGGCGGGATCGGGCGGGCCGTCGGGCGCCGTGCATCCGCGCTGGGGATGCGCGTGGTGGCGACGCGACGGTCGTCCGCGGAGGGGCCGCCGGGGGTGGAGGTGATGACGGGCGAGGGCGCGCTGGAGCGGATGCTGGCCGTCTCCGACTACTTTGTCGTCACCGTCCCCCGCACGGCGGACACGGAGGGGATGATCGGCGCGCGCGAGCTCTCGCATCTTCCCCGCAACGCCGTGCTGATCAACGTCTCGCGGGGCGACGTGGTGGACGAGGCGGCGCTGGTGGAGGCGCTGCGGAGCGGCGGGCTGCGCGGCGCGGGGCTGGACGTGTTCGCCACCGAGCCGCTGCCGGCCGCGTCGCCGCTGTGGACTCTTCCCAACGCCCTGCTGCTCCCCCATGTTTCCGGCACATCCCTTCGCTTCTGGCGGCGCGAGACCGACCTGATCGTGGCCAACCTGCGCCGCTACCTTTCGGGCGAGCCCCTCCTGAATACCGTCGACAAGCAGGCTGGGTACTGACCTTGAGCACCACCGAAGTGGCCGGCGAGCGCGGCGGCGACCTGCGCGATGCCGTAGAGAACATCATCAAGGCGGCGGTCGCGCGCGGCGCCAGCGATCTGCACATCAAGAGCGGCGACGTGTTCCGCGCCCGCATCAACGGCGCGCTGATCCCGTTCACCAAGCAGCGGCTCACGCCCGACCAGACGCGCGCCATCGCCAGCTTCCTGATCCCGCACGAGCGCGACCGGGGGCGGCTGGACGACCTGACCGACTACGACTGCTCGTGGGGGCTCGCGGGCGTGGGCCGCTTCCGCGTGAACATCCTGCGGCAGCGCGGGTCGTTCATGATCGTGATGCGCGTGATCCCCATCGAGATCCCCACCTTCGAGATGCTGGGGCTGCCGCCGGTGCTGGCCGACGTGGCGGCGCTGGAGCGCGGGCTGGTGCTGGTGACGGGCGTCACGGGAAGCGGGAAGAGCAGCACGCAGGCGGCCATGATCGGCTACATGAACCAGAACATGCGCCGCCACGTGGTCACGCTCGAGAACCCCATCGAGTTCCTGCACCGCGACATCAACTGCTCCATCACCCAGCGCGAGATCGGCGTCGACACCGACGACTTCCGCCACGGGCTGCGGGCGGCGCTGCGCCAGGACCCCGACGTCATCCTGATCGGCGAGATGCGCGACACCGAGAGCATCGACATCGCGCTGAAGTCGGCCGAGACGGGGCACCTGGTGATCTCCACGGTGCACACGCGCGACGCGGCGTCCACCATCTCCCGCCTGGTGGCCGTGTTCCCGCCCGAGGAGCAGGGGATCGTGCGGCTGCGCCTGGCCGAGCAGCTGCAGGCGGTGGTCAGCCAGCGCCTGCTGCCGCGCAAGGACGGCAAGGGGCGCGTGCTGGCCGCCGAGGTGATGGTGGTGACGGGCACGATCCGCGACTGCATCGTGGACCCGTCGCGGCTGGAGGAGATCCGCGAGCACATCGCCGAGGGGCGGGTGACGTACGGGATGCAGACCTTCGACCAGTGCCTGATGGAGCTGGTGCAGAAGGAGGAGGTGGAGTACGAGGTGGCCAAGGCCGCCGCCACCAACCCGGGCGACTTCGAGCTGAAGATGAACATGCTCTCCACGCGCGGCGGCACGGGAATGAGCCAGTCGTACTTCTAGGGGACAGGGGACAGGGATCGCGGGCGCCGCCTGCAGCCGCCGCGCGGCTGCAGGCGGCGCCGATCGTTCGGGACCTTACGTTTTTCTTGCATTCTCGCGGATGAGCTCACAACCTTCGTGCCTCAGGTGTTTGCATCCTTGCGGCTGAGGGCCGCTTGGGTGCGCGGCGGCGGAGGAGTCTCCCCGCGCCGGCATTTCCCCCTCTGGAGGCTGACCATGCGGAAGATGCGGCTGGATCCGGAAAATCTGGTGGTGGAGGCGTTCCCGACCAGCGGAGCGGCCGGCGGGGAGGGCACCGTGCGCGCGCACGAGGCCGCGCTGCTCGAATCGACCTTCGATCCCAACAGCATCAGCGGGTGGAATAACTGCCTCTGCCCGCGGCAGTTCACGTCGCCGGAGTGCTGATCCGCCTCCGCTGAACCATCGCTGAAACACCCGGGGCCCGCGGCGCGTCGTGAAACGGCGAGCCGCGGGCCCCGTGCTTGCGACGCTCCGACGCGAACCTCAGCCGGTCATCAAAAACATGGCATTCGCTCTTCTCGCGCTGGCGCAGGTCGTGGGGCTGCTGCTGGTGCCGCTCGGGCTGCCGGGCACCTGGCTGCAGGTGGCGGCCATCGGCGTGTTCGCCTACGTCACGCGCTGGGGCGCCAGCGGGTGGACGGTGTTCGGCGTCGCCCTCCTGCTGGCCATCGTGGCGGAGGTGATCGAGTTCGTCCTCGGCGGCCGCTTCGCGCGCAAGTACGGCGGAAGCCGGCGCGCCGGGTGGGGCGCCATCCTGGGCGGGCTCATCGGCGCGTTCGTCGGCATCCCCATCCCCGTCATCGGCAGCGTGATCGGGGCGTTCATCGGCGCGTTCGTGGGCGCGGCGGTGCTGGAGATGACCAAGAACCCCGAGATGCGCGGCGCCATGCGCGTGGGCTGGGGCGCCTTCCTCGGCCGCCTGGCCGCCGTGGCGATGAAGTCCGCGGTGAGCATCGTCATCGGCGTCATCGCCGTGTTCGCCGCGCTGGCCATGGGGGCGATGGCGGGATGAGCGCCGCGGACCGGGAGGGCGAGATCGCCGTCGTGCTGGAGAAGATGACGGCGCTCGGGATGTGGGAGTGGCACCTCCATTCCTTCGACGGGCTGAACCTGACGCTCGCGGGGGGCCAGGACATGACGTACAGCCACTTCGCCCAGGCGCGGTTCCGCAACGTGGCCTACGTCTCCTGCCCCGTGCAGATGAAGCACGCGGTCTTCCGCCTCGCCACCGGCCACGAGGCGCGGGTTTCCGGCGCGATGGACGCGCTGGTGCCGGGGACCACCGCCATCGCCATCGAATCCGCCACGGCGAATGCGTTCGAGCACCTCTCCGTGATCGTGGCGGAGTCGGTGGAGCTGACGGAAGGCGTGTTCCGGTATTGAGCCGGCGTGGCGCTTCGCCACCTCCCTCTGGACGATCGTCGCGGGAAACCGCCGGGCTCGTCTTCTCGATGACGCGCGGCGGGGATGTTTGCGTCGCCAATCCGCCGGCCGCCCTGGAGTCGCGGTCCGATGTGTGCGAAGGGTGCCGCCACACTCTGCCTCGCGGATGAACCCACCTTCGGACGCATGGCTCGGGCTCCCTCGCGCGCTGGCGCGGGGGACGACGACTCGAACCGACCCGTCCCGATGAAGAAGACGCCCCCGCAGGACGCCTGGTTCTGGCTGATGCTGCTGAGCGCCACCGTGCTCGGCGAGACGGCCGGCGACCTGATCTCCATGACGCTGCACGTGGGCTACGGCGTGGGCACGCTGGTCCTGGCCGCGCTGCTGGCGACCGCGCTGGTGGCCGAGCTGATGACGCGGACCGAGCACCCGGCGCTGTTCTGGACGCTCATCATCCTCACCAGCACCACGGGAACCACGCTCTCCGACCTGATCACGCGCTCGCTGAAGCTGGGCTACACGCTGGGGACGCTGGCGCTGGCCGCGCTGCTCGCGGCGATCTTCGGCATCTGGCGGATGCGCACGCGCTCGCTCTCGGTGGAGCGGCTGGAGACGCCGGGCGTCACCTTCCTCTACTGGACCGCGATTCTCACCTCCAGCACCCTCGGCACCGCGTTCGGCGACTGGCTGTCGAACGACGCGGGGCTCGGCTTCGCAGGCGCCACGAGCGTCCTGGCCGTCCTGCTCCTGCTGCTCGTGCTGGCGGCGTTCTTCACCCGGGTCTCGCGCGTGTTGCTGTTCTGGCTGGGCATCGTGGTCACGCACCCCATCGGCGCGACGATGGGCGACCTGCTGACGAAGGAGGATGGGCTGAACCTCGGCACCGTGGTTCCCAGCATCGTGCTGCTCGGCATCTTCCTCCTGCTGTCGCTGTTCGTGAGCATGTACCGCCGGCGCCAAGGCAGGCAGCTCCGGGGAGAATAGCCGCGGGAAACCGCGGACGGCGGTCCGTCCAACGTGGGCTGGTCCTCACATTCACCCTTCGACGGGAGAGCGACCGATGTCCACGACAGGCGAGAAGCCGGGGAAGGGCACGTACTACTGCAGGAAGTGCGGGTCGCCCAAGGTGCTGAACGACGCCAGCGACGTGCTGCCGCCGTGCTCCAAGTGCAACGGCACCGAGTTCAACCCGTGAGGACGTGCGGGCGCTGAGTCGCAGCGCGCTGTAGCAGATGAAGGCGCGGTCCAGTCACGGCTGGACCGCGCCGGTGCCCTCCTGCGGTATTTACGGGCCGTTGCGGAACCGCGCCGCCCGCCGCTAGCTTCGACTCCCCCGCTTGGATTTCCGCTCCCGTCCCATCTTCGATCGCGGCACCCCCGGAGGCGCAGCATGTACCCCAATCAGCCCGGTCCGTACAATCAGGGTCCGTATCAGCAGGCTCCCTACCAGCAGCCGTATCCGCAATACAATCCGTACGCGCCGGCTCCGTACGCGCAGCCGCACGGGTACGACGCGCAGCGGATGATGCTGTACGACGCCAACAAGAAGTCGGCGGGCGTGGCGTACGCGCTCTGGTTCTTCCTGGGGATGTTCGGCGCGCACCGCTTCTACATGAACCGCAGCGGAAGCGCGGCGGCGCAGCTGGTGATCACGGTCACGTCGTGGATCCTGCTCTTCGTCTTCATCGGCCTCTTCACCCTGTTCGGCGTGGCCGTGTGGGTGCTGATCGACGCGTTCCTCATTCCCGACTGGATCCGCGAGCACAACAACCGGCTGGCCAACGGGCTGAGCTACTGACGGGCGGTGGGCGGCCGAGGCGCGGTTGACACCGTCCGCCGCCGCGGCGTAGGTTCAGCACAGGATACGGCAGGCGCGGTCCCAACTCGTGTGGGGCCGCGCCTCTTGCGTTGGTGCGCCCGGCGCGATCCCTGCAGCCCGCTGGCGGGGTTCGGCGCTGGGGCGGCCGGTGGCGCGAAACAGACTCGCTCGGAACGGCTTCGGGAAGAAGATGAGCAACGGCAGCTGCGTGGTGATCGTCGGCTCGCAGTGGGGCGACGAGGGGAAGGGGAAGATCGTCGACGTCCTCGCGGAGGAGATCGACATCGTGGCGCGGTACCAGGGGGGCGCCAACGCGGGGCACACGGTGCACGTGGGCGACGACGAGTTCATCCTGCACCAGATCCCCAGCGGCATTCTGCACCCCGACCGCACCTGCCTGCTGGGCAACGGCGTGGTGTTCGACCCCTTCCAGTTCTTCGAGGAGCTGGACGAGATCCGCGCCAAAGTGCCCGACGCCGAGCAGCGCGTGGGCGTCAGCGGCCGCGCGCACCTGCTGCTGTACTACCACAAGCTGCTGGACCGCGCCGCCGAGGCCAGCCGCGGGGCGGGAAAGATCGGCACCACGGGGCGCGGCATCGGTCCCGCGTACGAGGACAAGGTGGCGCGCCAGGGGATCCGCGTGGCCGACCTGCGCGACGCCGAGCGCGCCGAGCAGCTGCTGCGCCGCGCCGCCGAGCGCATCAACCGCAAGCTGGAGTCGCTCGACAGCGCCGAGAAGGTGGACGCCGACCTGCTGGTGCGCGACGTGATGGGCGTGCGCGAGCGGCTGCTGAAGCTGACGGTGGATACCGGCCGCGTGATCCAGGACGCGCTGAACGCCGGCAAGCGGGTGCTGCTCGAAGGCGCCCAGGGCGCGCTGCTGGACGTGGATCATGGGACGTATCCCTACGTCACCTCGTCGAACACCACGGCGGGCGGCGCGGGGCTGGGCGTGGGGATCGGGCCCACGATGATCGACGACGTGGTGGGCGTGGTGAAGGCGTACACCACGCGCGTGGGCGAGGGCCCGCTCCCCACCGAGTTTCCCAGCCCGCTGCAGGAGGAGATCCGCGAGAAGGGCGGCGAGTTCGGCGCCACGACGGGGCGGCCGCGGCGCTGCGGCTGGTTCGACGCGGTGGTGGTGCGCTACGCCGCGCTGGTGAACGGCCTGACCGGGCTGGCGGTGACCAAGCTCGACGTGCTCGACGGGCTGGAGGAGCTGAAGATCGCCACGCGCTACCAGGCGGGCGGCGGCACGCTGGACGACTTCCCCGGCGACCTGGCGCTGCTGGAGGATGCGAAGCCGGAGTACGAGTCGCTCCCCGGCTGGAGCGAGAAGACGTCGGAGGCGCGCCGGTGGGAGGACCTCCCCGAGGCCGCGCACCGCTACCTCCGCCGGCTGGAGGAGCTGACCGGCGTGCCGATCTGGTACGTGTCCGTGGGCACGCGCCGCGACCAGATCATCCACGTGAAGCGGTAGCCGCGTCTCGCGCCGGCGCCGGATGCGGGACGGACGGCGGCGGACTGGAAGATGCGGAAACGGCGCGGGCGCAATATCTTGCGCCCGCCGCTGCGTTTGGGGGATTGGTTGAGGGAGAGTGGATGGGGTGATGCGGGCTCCGGTGCGCTCCTCCGGCACCGCGCCCTCTCCGGCCGGCCGAGGCCGTCCACCTCTCCCGTACCGGGAGAGGTAGCTGGGGCGGGCATTCCGGCACGTCGAAACCCGAGGGTGCGCCCAAAGGTCGCAGGGAGCGCGCATGCTGGAGAGCCCCCCTCGCCCGGAACGGGAGAGGGCGAGCGCTCTAAGGCGCGGGGAGAGGGCGCGGATGCCGCGGACACGCGCCAATCTGAATCCCTCTCCTGCAGTTCAAGGCAGTCGTGAAGATCGAGACGAAGCAGAAGCAGATGACGGACGTGCGGAATACAGCATCGAACCAGGCGGAGATCGAGAGCGCGCTGCGGTGGGTGAAGCCGTCGGTGCGGTCGCTGGGGGCGTACACGCTGCGGCCGTACGAGCCGCGCATCAAGCTGAACCAGAACGAGAGCCCGTACGACGTCCCCGACGAGCTGAAGCGCCGCATCGCCGAGCGCCTGGCGGACCGGCCGTGGAACCGCTACCCGCCGTTCATCGCCAGCAACTTCATCTCCGCCGTGAGCGAGGCCACGGGATGGCCGGAAGACGGCATCCTGGTCGCCAACGGCAGCAACGAGCTGATCCAGGCGGTCCTCGCGGTCACCGTCGGCGCGGGCGCGACCGTCGTCATCCCCGAGCCCACGTTCACGCTCTACCGGCTGATGACGGAGGTGCACGCGGGGACCGTCGCCTCCGTCGCGCTCACCGAGGACCTGCGCTTCAACGTGGACGCGATCGTCCGCGCCGCGCGGGAGCGCGACGCGGCGGTGGTCGTCCTCTGCACGCCCAACAACCCGACCGGCGGGTGGCTGGCGGAGGACGAGATCCTGCGCATCCACGACGACACCGGCGCGCTGATCCTGCTGGATCAGGCGTACGTGGAGTTCGGGGGATTCGACGCGACCCCGCTCCTCGAGGGCCGCCCGCGGCTGGTCGTCCTGCGCACCTTCAGCAAGGCGATGTCGCTGGCGGGGTTGCGTGCGGGATACATGCTGGCGCACCCCGCGCTCGCCGCCGAGGTGCACAAGGCCAAGCTGCCGTACAACATCAACTTCTTCACCGAGGTGGCCGCCGCCGAGGTGCTGCGCGGCCGCGCGCTGCTGGCCGACAGCGTGGAGAAGGTCCGCGCCGAGCGGGATCGCCTGCTGCGCGAGATGCGCGAGGTGCCCGGCATCCGCGTGTACGACAGCGCGGCCAACTTCGTGCTCTTCCGCGTCCGGTCGCCCCGCATCACCCACACGCGGCTGTTCGAGCGGCTGCTGGACGAGCACGGGATCCTGGTGCGTGACGTGAGCAAGTACGCGATGCTGGACGGCTGCCTGCGCGTGAACGCCGGTACGCCGGAAGAGACGGGCGCCTTCCTGGACGCGCTGCGCACCATCATGAGCGAGGCCGCATGAGCCGCACGGCAACGCGCGAGCGGAAGACGAAGGAGACGGAGATCCGCGTCACCCTGGACCTCGACGGCACCGGCGAAAGCAGGGTGGCCACGGGGATCGGCTTCTTCGACCACATGCTGGACGCGCTGGCCCGCCACGGTGGCATCGACCTGGAAGTCGACTGCCGCGGCGACCTGCACATCGACGCGCACCACACGGTGGAAGATGTGGGGATCGTGATCGGCGGGTGCGTGCTGGACGCGCTGGGCGACAAGCGCGGCATCACCCGCTTCGCCGACGCTACCGTGCCACTGGACGAGGCTCTGGTGCGCGCGGTGGTGGACGTCTCCGGGCGCCCGTTCCTGCACTTCGACCTCCCCCTCCCGCCCGACCAGCCGCGCATCGGCGAGTTCGACGCGTCGCTCAGCGCCGAGTTCTGGCGCGCCTTCGCCACCGAGGCGCGGATCACCCTGCACCTCGACGGCATCCGCGGCGACAACGCGCACCACATCGTCGAGGCCACGTTCAAGGCGGCTGCCCGCGCGCTGGCCGCCGCCGTGCGCATCGACCCGCGCCGCGCGGACGTGGTGCCGTCAACGAAGGGCGCGCTGTGAGCCGGCCGCGGGTCACCATCCTGGACTACGGCGCCGGGAACCTGCGCTCCGTCGCGAAGGCGTTCGAGCACGAGGGCGCGGACGCGGTGCTGACGGCCGACCCGGCGGAGGCGGCGTGCGCGGACCGGCTGGTGCTGCCCGGGCAGGGGCACTTCGGGCAGTGCATGACGCGGCTGGAGGAAGCGGGATTGGGAGATGCGGTGCGCGAGCACGCCGGCGCCGGCCGCCCGTTCCTGGGAATCTGCGTGGGGATGCAGCTGCTGTTCGACGAGAGCGAGGAAGCGCCGTCGGTGCGCGGGCTGGGGCTGCTGCCGGGCCCTGTCCAGCGGCTCAGAACGGAGCTGCCGCTGCCGCACGTGGGGTGGAACGCGGTGGAGTTCATCCGCACCGCCGAGAGCGACCCGCTGCTGGAGGGCGTCGCGGGGCCGGAGCCGCGCTTCTTCTACCACGTGCACAGCTACGGCGTGCTGGAGGCCGACGGCCCGCACGTGCTCGGCCGCTGCACCTACGACGACACCTTCGCCAGCATCGTGGGCCGCGACAACGTGTGGGGCATCCAGTTCCACCCCGAGAAGAGCCAGGAGGACGGGCTGCGCATCCTGCGGAATTTTGCGGGGATGTAGCGCGGAACCGCCCACGGGGTTGCAATTGCATTCCCGCTCGGGTATGGTTCATCATCTAGCCAGACTAGCCAGACCGTCGTCACGGGAGGCGCCATGAACAACTGGAAGCTCGAAGACGCCAAGAACCGCTTCAGCGAAGTGGTCCGCCTCGCGCTCTCGGATCAGCCGCAGCGGGTCACGCGCAACGGCCGCGATGCGGTGGTGGTGATCAGCGCGGCCGAGTACGACCGCCTTTCCGCACCGCCGCAGAACCTATTCGAGTTCCTGCAGTCGTCACCGCTGGCGAAAGCGATAGCAGAGGATGGAATCGACTTCGAAATTGAGCGCGATCAGGATGTGCCGCGCGATATCGATTTCGACTGACGATGAGATATCTCCTCGATACGAACATCATCTCCGAAGGGCTTCGTCCGCGTCCCGATCCCCGAGTGATCGCTTGGGAGTCCGGGCAGTCCTCGCTTGATCTTTTTGTCAGCGTGCTTTCGTTCGGCGAGATCCGCAAAGGCGTGGAACTTCGCTTTCAGGATACTCGGCGCGCGGGGATCGAGCACTGGTTGAGTACGCTGCTGCCCGCACAATTTCGAGGGCGCATCCTGCCCATAGACGAACCAGTCGCACTGGAGTGGGGACGCCTCGCCGGCGAGGGACAGAAGACCGGCCGCGCGCTCCCTCCGGTGGATGGTCTGCTGATCGCCACGGCCATCGTGCACGGGATGACGCTTGTCACGCGCAACGAGCGCGACTGCGCCAACCGTGGCGCGCCCCTCCTCAACCCGTGGTCATCCTGAGTCTCTGATGCCGGAACGCGCTTCCTTCTACAAGGGCCATGGGCTCGGGAACGACTACATCGCGCTGGAGCTGGACAGGCTCCCGTTCGGCCTGACGCCGCCCGCCGTGCGCCTGCTCTGCGACCGCAACAGCGGCATCGGCAGCGACGGCATCCTGGGCGCGGTGGCGAGCGATGCGGCCGACTTCGGCGTGCGTATCTTCAACCCCGACGGCAGCGAGGCGGAGAAGAGCGGCAATGGGCTGCGCATCTTCGCCGCGTACCTGCTGGACCGCGGCCGCGTGCGCATCGGCCCGCACTTCACCGTGGAGACGCCGGGCGGCATCGTGCGCGTGCGCATCGTGGACGAGAGCGACGACGGCGTGCTGGACGTGGAGGTGGAGATGGGCACCGCCTCGTTCCGCAGCGCTGACGTCGGCCTCGCCGGCCCCGACCGCGAGACGGAGAACGAGCTGCTGGAGCTGTCCGGCGGCGACCGGGTGGCCATGAACACCGTCTCCATCGGCAACCCGCACTGCGTGGTCTTCCAGGACGAGCTGGACGTGGAGACGCTGCGCCGCATCGCCCCGCAGATCAGCACGCACCCGGACTTCGCGCGCGGCACCAACGTGCAGTTCGCCGTCGCCGGCGGCGAGCCGGACGCGGTGGACGCCTGGGTGTGGGAGCGCGGCGCCGGCGAGACGCGCGCCTCCGGCTCCAGCGCCTGCGCGGTCGCCGCCGCCGCCGTGCGCCGGGGGATGGTGAGCGAGCGGCAGGTGGCCGTCCGCATGCCCGGCGGCACGCTGCGCGTGGAGGTGCACGACGACTGGAGCCTGGTGCTGCGCGGCCCGGTGGAGGACGTCTACCGCGGCGAGATGACGCCGGGGATGGTGACGCGGCTGCGGGCGCTGGGGTTCGCGTCGTGAGCCTGGCCAAGCGCATCATCCCCTGCCTGGACGTGAAGGACGGGCGGGTGGTGAAGGGGATCCAGTTCGAGGGGCTGCGCGACGCGGGCGACCCGGTGGAGCAGGCCATGCGCTACGACGCCGAGCGCGCCGACGAGCTCTGCTTTCTCGACATCACCGCCAGCCACGAGGGGCGCCAGTCCACGCTGGAGATGATCCGCCGCGTCGCCGACAGCGTTTTCATCCCCTTCACCGTGGGCGGCGGCGTGCGCTCGGTGGACGACTTCATCGCCATGCTGGGCGCCGGCGCCGACAAGGTCTCCGTCAACACCGCCGCCGTCTCCGATCCCGACCTCGTCGCCCGCGCGGCGGACCACTTCGGCTCGCAATGCGTGGTCGTGGCCATCGACGCGCGGCGGGCGGCGCCGGAGATGCTGGACCGCATGCCGGGCGGCTTCGAGGTGTTCACCCACGGCGGGCGGCGGGGGACGGGGATGGACGCGGTCGAGTGGGCGCGGCGGGTGGAGTCGCTGGGCGCGGGCGAGATCCTGCTGACCTCGATTGACCGCGACGGCACGCGCGACGGCTACGACCTGGAATTGACCGGCGCCGTCTCCGCCGCGGTGCGCATCCCCGTGATCGCCTCGGGGGGCGCGGGGGCGCTGGAGCACCTGGACCAGGCGCTGGCCGCCGGGGCGCACGCCGTGCTCGCCGCGTCCATCTTCCACTTCGGCGAGTACACCCTGGCCGAGGCGCGCCGCTACCTGGCCGGCCGCGGACACCCCGTCCGCGTGTGACATGAAGTGACAACCCCGCCCGGCCCGGTCGTTGCAGAGAGCCGGGCGGCTTCAGGTCGTTCCCGCAGAAAGGCATTCCGAATGATTCAGACGGAGGAGATCCGGTTGACTCGTGCGTTCATGGGCCGCGCGCGCCCGCTCGCGGCGGCCGCGCTGGTGGCGCTGCTGGCCGCGTGCGGCGGCGACGGCAACGGCGGCGACGCGAAGGACGGAAAGGACGCCAAGGCGGCCGATCCCGCGGGGCAGAAGGGCGCGCAGGCGCAGCAGCCCGCGCAGCCCCGGGCCGCGCCGGCGAAGACATCGTGGGGGAAGACGGCGGCCGAGTCGCAGCAGTGCTTCAACCGGCTGCAGGCGCGGCTCGACTCCGCCGCCGCCGCGCTGAAGGCTGACTCCGCGGCCAAGAACCCCGGGGCCGGTCGCAACCCCGTGTTCGCGAAGGAGCAGGGGTGGTATCCCAAGAAGGGCGAGTTCCGCGACGGCGACCTGCTGCCGTGCAGCCGCATCGTCGCGTACTACGGCAACCCGAGCTCCACGCGGATGGGCGCGCTGGGCGAGTTCCCGCGCGACGAGATGCTGCGGCGCCTGCAGGGTGAGGTACGGCGCTGGTCCGAGGCCGACCCGAGCACGCCGGTGATTCCCGCGCTGCACCTGATCGCGGTGGTGGCGCAGGGCGCCCCCGGCCCCTCGGGGCACTACCGGGCGCAGATGCGCGACCAGGCGGTGGATTCCATCTACCAGATGGCCCGGTCGATCAACGCGATCATGCTGATCGACGTGCAGGTCGGCACCGACGACGTGCGCAACATCATGCCGCGCTTCGAGGAGTTCCTGAAGCGCCCCGACGTCCACTTCGCGGTGGACCCGGAGTTCTACATGCGCGGCGGGATCGTGCCGGGGCGCAAGATCGGGACGATGTACGCCGCCGACATCAACTGGGTGACGGACCAGCTCGCCCGCATCGTGCGCGAGAACAACCTGCCGCCCAAGGTGCTGGTGATCCACCGCTTCACGCGCAACATGGTTCCCGACGCGGAGAAGATCCAGCTCCGCCCCGAGGTCGAGCTGGTGATGGACATGGACGGGTGGGGCGCCCCGTGGCTGAAGCACGACAGCTACCAGGACTACATCGTGCGCCACCCCGTGGAGTTCACCGGGTTCAAGCTCTTCTATCACAACGATACGAAGAAGGGCGACCCGCTGATGACGCCGCGCGACGTGCTGAACCTCTGGCCGCAGCCGCTGTACATCCAGTATCAGTAGGCGATGTGGATGAGGTGAGGCGATCGGGGCTCCCGGGCATGGCTCGGGAGCCCCGATGCTGCTGGCGGAGAGGGAGATACGGAGATTTTGAGGGGCTCTGTGCTGGTGCGTGCCCCGCGAGCCCTCCCCCCCGCGGCTGAGGCCGCGTACCCCCTCCCGATAACGGGAGGGGGTAACTTCGAATGTGGCGCACAGGTGATTGCGCACTCGTCGGCTCACGTGCGATGCGTGGCCCGGACCCAGCATCGTGGCGCGTTCCGAAGCTTCACGCGTTGAGTTCTCCCCTCTCCCGCGGAGCGGGCGGAGGGGCCGCGGGAGGGGGCCAGCAAGGCGGGCAGGGCGCATCCCACCGACTCCGAAGCCTCTCCTCTCGATTCGTTTCCGCGTCGCCTCCCGTTCCTTCCCGAATCTCCCTGTCAACGCCGGGTGAAAGTCTGACACTTCTGGCGGCCGAAAATCTGACAGCCGGGAGTGGGTGACGAGCCCGAGTCGTCGCGTCGAAATCAGAGGGTGGAGGTGCTCGCGGTGGGAGTCGG
>NZ_DATIND010000004.1 GCF_035474595.1 Longimicrobium sp. | reverse complement strand
CGCATCGGCGGCGGCGACGGCGGGCTGGGCGTCGGCCGCGGCTTCCGCCTGTCCATCCTCCGCGCTCCCGTCCTCCGCGTTCCCGTCCTCCGCCTTCGCTTCCGGCGTCGGCTCGGGGGGCGGCGGCGGACGGCGCTCCGGCGACTCGGGGAGGCCGGGGCCGAAGGTGACGGGCGGGGTGAAGCGCGACAGGAGCTGGTAGAGCGGCGGGCGCATCCGCGGGTTCAGGAAGCCCAGGTCCACGGGGATCACCCGGTGCCCGGTGGGCCCGTGGCGGAGCCGCAGGGTGAACGGATCCTCGGGATCGGGCTCCACGAAGATGTCGGAGCTCTTCAGCTGCTCGTCGGCCGCGCCGCTCTCGCCGGTGGGGTAGCTGATCTCCCAGCGCAGCAGCGGGGGATGGAGGTTGGCGTTGAACTGCGCGTCGCCGCAGATCTCGGCCAGGTACTCGTCGGTCAGCGCGGCGTTCTCGCGGCGCACCTGCTCCTGCACGTCGTCGGGGAGCATGTACAGGAAGCGGGAGAAGTACTTCCCGAACCCCGCCGTGTAGCTGCCGCCCTGCAGCACCAGCCGCGGCGGCGCGCCGTCGTCCCCGCCGGGAACCAGGCAGGCGAAGGTGCCCATCGAGCGGCAGACGGTGGAGCTGTTCTCCACCCCGTCCAGCGCCTCGTCCACCTCGGCCGCGGTCACGGTGATCTCCTCGGCCTCGGGCTCGGCCATCCACTTCTGCCGGATCGCCTCGCCCAGCCGGTCGCGCGCGGCGCCCAGCCGGGTGACGAAATCGAGCTCGTAGGGGTTGTTGATGTTGTACCCCTTCACCTCGTCGTCCTGCACCCCCGCGCGGACCTTGGCCTCCTTCTCCACGTGCGCCTTGAAGTGCTCGCGGTAGAAGTCCTCGTAGAAGACCAGGAGGGGGACGCTGCGCCGGCCCTCGGCGTAGAAGGTGTCGAAGAAGTGCCGCATGGTGGCCTGCTCGCCGCGCGGCCAGGAGACGCGGCTGGTGAGGCGCACCCACTCGCTCCAGGTATCGAAGGTGCGGCGGATGGCGGGCGTCAGCGGCACCTCGGCGCGCGCGGGCGAGGTGGCGTCTTCGTAGAACGGCATGTCGCGGCGGAGGCGCTGCTCCACCTCCATCTTCTCGATGGCCTCGTTCAGCAGCGCGTGCATCTCCTCGATCATCCGCGCCCGCTCGCCCACCTCGGCGTCGGTGTAGCTCTCGACCACGGTGCGCAGGTGCGCCAGGAGCTCGGACGAGATGCGGGCGTGCTCGTCGTCGATCCCGTCCAGCAGCGCGCGGAAGGGCAGGTCCCAGTCGGCGTCCTGCTCGCGGATCCCGGTGTGGAAGCGCAGGAAGCCGATCTCGATGAGCTTGTCGAGGTACGCCTCGGCCTCTTCGGGCTCGGCCTCGATCTGCGGATCGGACGAGAGCGCGGCGATCAGCTCGCCCATGGTGGGCTTGCCCAGCCCGCGGAAGGTGCCGGTGATCAGCTCCAGCACCTCGTTGTTGGCCAGCCGCTGGAACACCTCGCGCGCCTCGATGGCGGTGAGGAACACCAGCCGCCCGCTCTCTTCGCGGAGCGTGGGATTGAGCTCGACGCGGAGGGCGTGGCGGACGGCGGGGCGCGTCTTCAGGTGGTCGAAGAGCAGGCCGTAGATGAACTTGTTGATGCGCACGAAGCTGCGCTTCTCGCGCGGGTTCCGGTCGAAGCGGAAGGTGCCCTCGCCCGCGTACCCGGCCTCGTCGACGAAGGCGCCGGGGATGATGGCGCAGAAGGTGGCGAACGGGGTGGCCTTCATGGCCATGCGCGTGTAGTAGCGCAGCAGCCCGCGCTCGGTCTTCTCCTCCTTGCCGTTCAGCTCGGCCCCGGCCGAGGCCACCGCCTGCCCCCAGCGGTCCAGCGCGCCGTGCAGCGAGCGGCTGGAGATCATCAGCCCCTTGCGGAAGTCCGCGTCGGCCAGGAGGTCGAGGAAGCGGCGGCGCAGCTCCGGCGTCTCGGCGCCGTACGACTCGCGCAGCTCGCCCTCCAGCCGCGCACGCTCCTCCAGCAGCCCGGCGAAGGCGCGCACGCCCTCGGCATCGCCATCATCCAGCACCGCGACCGCGGCGTCGAGCTTGGCGGCGGCCAGCGGGCGGAGGTTGTACAGCTCGCGCTTCAGGGTGATGAGCTTGTTGCGCAGCGGCTTGTCGTCGCCCGCGCGGCCGATGGCGCCGAAGAGGAGGGCCGAGAGCGGCTCGCGGCGCTCGCGCAGCTGCTCGTCGGAGGCGTGCAGCCGGCGGACGAGCTCCAGGGTGCGGGCGGCGCGCAGCTCGTCCACGCTGTCGGCGGGCGCGCCGGAGACGCGGCAGACGAAGCGCGTGCCCAGCCACTCGCCGGGCTCGGTCCGGTCTTCCCAGGGTAAGGTCATCGGTACGGATGCTCTCGGGAGTGTGGGTCTGCGGGAAGCGGCGGAAAGAGGGGCGGGGGCGCGGCCCCGTGCGTCCTCGCGGTGCCGCCGCGGCCGCGGTCCGGCCGTGCGGCGGCGGAGACGGCGAGGCCCCGGCGCATCCGCGGAAGCGGCGGCGCGGCGGGGTCCGGCGTGTCCGAAAAGCACGGCGGATTGCGATGATAACCCCGCCGCGCGCGGGGCCGCAAGTACGCCAGACGACACTTTGACGCGCCCGCAGGATGTGCTCCCGCACCGGGTTGCAGCGCGCGAAGGCACCCGTGCGCAGGATGAGCCAAAGTGCGCGGAGATGGCGCTCGACGGGCATTCCCGGCGCGCGCCGGCGACGGATGAGCCATCGCCACGCGGAGATGCTCTATCCGCGACGCGGCGGGGATGCTCCATCGCGACGCGAGGATGATCGGTGTCGCCCGGCCGCGTCGAGATCAACCAGCACCTCCGCTCCCAATCTCTCGCTTCCCCCGCTTCGCTGCGACATGCGCGGGATGAACGGCGGGCGGGCGGGCGTGAACCGCGATGTCCACGGCACGAGCGCGGAGCGAAGATCGCAAGGCCTCACGCGGAGACGCGGAGACGCGGAGACGCGGGGGTGCGTGGCAGGCACCTCCGCGACTCCGTGTCTCCGCGTGAGATCCAGCGATCCTATCGCATCCCGGCGAGGCTGACGGCGAGGAGGAGGAGCATCCGGGTCGCGGGGAGGGCGCTGTCGCGGTCGGCCCATTCGCTTAGCGTGTGCTGGTCGCCGCCGCGCGCGCGGCCCACCGAGATGGAGGGGATGCCGCGCGTCACCGCCATGTTCGAATCGGTGGACCCTGTCGCCTCGGCGCGCGCGGGGATGCCCAGGAAGCGGTGCACGTCCAGCGCGGTCTGCACGATCGGGTCGGCGCGCCGGTCGCGAAGCATCTCCTCCGTTCCCGCGGCGCGCTGGTGCTGCACGGCCTCGCGGCTCCACGCCACGTGGTTCTCCGTCGCCGCGCGCTGCACGCGGCCGGTGATCTCGGCGTCGAGCGAATCGAGGAGCGCGGGGTTCACGGAGCGCAGGTCGACGGTGAACCACACGTCCTGCGGGATGGCGTTGAACACCTTGCCGCCGCCCACCATCCCCACGTTGTACACGGCGCCGCCCTGGTTCTCGGGCACGCGCAGCTCGTAGATGGAGCGGATGGCGTCGGCCATGGCGTGCGCCGGGTGCGGCTTGCCGGTGGAGGTGTTGGTGTGGCTTCCCTCGCCGGTCAAGTGGTAGCGCGTCCAGTAGATCCCCAGCGCGCCGTAGCTCACCGGCCCCAGCCCGCCGTCCACCGCCACCACCATGTCGGGGCGCGGGTTGTGGGCCAGCCACCAGTCCATCCCCACCAGCCCCAGCTCCTCCTGCACCGTGGCGACGAGGACAACGTCGCCGCGGGTGCGCACGCCGGCCTGGTTCATCGCGCGGATCACGGCCAGCATGTCGGCCACCGACGCGGAGTTGTCGAACACGCCCGGCGCGCGCAGGATGCCGCCGTCGACCTTCACCGTGACGTCGGTGTCCATCGGGTGCACGGTGTCCATGTGCGTGGCGAAGACCACCGTCGGCCCGCCGCCGCTCCCCCGCCGTCGCCCCGTGACGTTGCCGATGGAGTCGGCCGACACCTCCAGCCCCGCCGCGCGCATCTGCTCGGCCACGTAGGCGCCGCGCTGCTGCTCGTGCGTGGACTGCGCGGGGATCTGCGTGATGCGCACCCACTCCTGCACCTGCGCGGGAAAGTTGCCGTCCAGCCACCGCAGCGCGTCGCGCACCGCCGGCGCGCTCGCGATCCGCGGCGCCCAGCGCGTGGGATAGCGCTCGTCCGCCGGCGCCTGCCCCTGCTGCGCGGCCGCGACACCGGCGGCAAGGAGCGACGCGGCAAAAGCGGCGAGCGGGACGATGGATGCGGGTCGCATGCGGGAGCGCGTCATCTCGTAACTCGTCCAGGATTGGGAGATGGAGATCGGGATGATGCGAAGAGACTGGGGCGCGCGGCGGCGTGCGTCAATGCGGGAATCGCGAGAACACTCAGCCGGTCTCCACCTCGCCGCGCAGGCCCGTGAGGAACCGCACGAGTTCGTCCTCGCTCCACGCCGACGCCACCTCGTCGCGCCAGGGGGAGAGGACGTCGAAGGGGATCTCGCTCCGGCTGCCGATGAGTCCCGATCCGTCCTCGTACCGGACCGTCAGCGAGCAATGGGCGTCCGGGCCCTCGTACTGCACGCGCAGCATCCGCCCCGCCTTCACCTGCGCGAGCAGATCTTCCGCCTCGTCCTCCGTCATCGTTTGCCTCCTGTTGGCCCAACCGTAAGCAGCGTTCGGGGGGCGCCGCAACACTGTCGCTCGATCCGGTATCCTCGATCTCCCGCGGAGACGCGGAGCCGCAGAGGGGTTTGGCGCGCGATGAGTTCTCTGCGTCTCCGCGTCTCCGCGTGAGATATGACGATGCTGGCGCATGCACGAAAACACCCCCGCCGCTAAACCCGCGACGGGGGCGTCATCATCCGCCGAAAACGGTTCAGGGCGAGGCGACGTGGATGCCGCACTCCGTTTTCGCGTGGCCCCGCCAGCGCCCGGCGCGCTCGTCCTCGCCCGAGGCGGTGGGCGTGGTGAGCGGCGCGTCGCCGATGCTGGCGTAGCCCTGGTCGTGGAGCGCGTTGTACGGCAGCCGGTTGCGCACGATGTAGCCCCACACCTCGGCGCGGTTCCACGACGCCAGCGGGTTCACGCGCACCCGCTCGCCGCGCTCGACCACGGGGAGGACGCTGCGGGTGTGGGCCTGGTCGCGGCGGCGGCCGGTGATCCACCCGTCCAGCCCCTCCGTCGCGCGCTGGAAGGGCTCCACCTTCGCGACCTGCTGGTACCGCTCCAGGTCCCGCTCCCAGAGCCGCGGCCCGTACTGCGCTTCGAACGCCTCGATCGTGTCCGCCGGTCGGTAGACGCGCAGGTCCAGGTCGTATCGCTCGCGCACCCGCTCGACCAGATCCAGCGTCTCGGGGAAGTGGTGCAGCGTGTCGATGAAGACGACGGGCAGGTCCGCGCCGATCGCGTGCAGCAGGTCGATCAGCACGATGCTCCCCGGCCCGAAGGCCGAGACCACCCCCAGCCGCCCCGGCGCGAACGCATCCAGCGCCCAGCGCAGCACCCGCTCCGCCGAGGCGCACTCCAGCGCCTCGTCCACCTGCGGCAGCGCCAGCGCGCTCATGCGGCCACCTCCGCGGCGGGCGCCGCCTCCAGCGTCACGCGGCGGTGGAAGTCGCCGAACTTCTCCCCCGCCCCGCGCTCCCGGGCGAAGCGCTCGAAGAGCGGGAGCACCGCCGGCACCAGCTCGTCGAAGGGAACCAGGTCCGCCCACGGCTTGGCCAGCCGCGTTCCCTCGGCGCTTCCGCCCAGCCAGATCGCGTACTTCCCCAGCGAGCGGCCGACGAACGCCAGCTCGGCGCTGTAGGGGCGCGCGCAGCCGTTGGGGCACCCGGTCATCCGTACCGTCACCGGTTCGTCCTGCAGCCCCAGCCGCGCCAGCTCCGCGTCCAGCCGGTCCATCAACGCGGGGAGCACGCGCTCCGATTCCGCCAGCGCCAGCCCGCACGTGGGGAGCGCCGGGCAGGCCATCGACCAGCGCCGCGGGCCGGAGATCTGGTGCAGCGGCACCAGCCCGTGCTCCGCCAGCAGCCGCTCCACGCTCGCGCGGTCGTCGCCCGCGATGTCGGTCAGCAGCACGTTCTGCTGGGTGGAGAGGTTGAAGCCGGGCGCGAACCGCTCCGCTACCGCCCGCAGCGCCGTGCGCAGCCGCAGCGCGGGGGTGTCGGAGATGCGGCCGTTCTCCACGAAGATGCCGAAGAACCAGCGCCCGTCGCCCTGCCGGTGCCAGCCCAGGTGGTCGTGCACACCCGTCACCTCCACGGGGAGCGGCGCGGTAAGCGGGCGCCCCAGGATGCGCTCCACCTCGGCGCGGAACCACTCGATGCCGCGCTCGTCCAGCAGGTACTTCAGCCGCGCGCGCCGCCGGTCCACCCGGTTGCCGTGCTCGCGCTGCACCGCCACGATCGCCGCCGCCACCTCGATCACCTCGTCCGCCGTGGCGAAGCCCAGCGGCTCGGCCAGGCGCGGATAGGTGACCGTCTTCCCGTGCGTGCGCCCCAGTCCCCCGCCGACGAGGACGTTGAACCCCGCCAGCCGCCCGTCGCCGCCGGCGATCACCAGCAGCCCCAGGTCGTTGGTGTGCACGTCGGTGCAGTTGTCGTCGGGGAAAGCGAAGCCAATCTTGAACTTGCGCGGGAGGTAGCGATCGCCGTAGACGGGATCGGGCTCCGCCTCGGGCTCGCCCCCCGCCACCTTCTCCCCGTCCACCCAGATCTCGTGGTACGCCTTCGTGGACGGGAGGAAGCGGTCGGAGATCTCGCGGATGAGCGCCAGCGCCTGCTCGCGCGCGCCGCCGGGGAGGGGCGCGGGGCAGCCGACGACGTTGCGGACCACGTCGCCGCAGGCGCCCAGCGTGGTCACCAGCGCCTCGTTCAGCCCGGCGATGGCCGGGCGCAGGTCGCCCTTCACCACGCCGTGCAGCTGCAGCCCCTGGCGGGTGGTGATGCGCAGCGTGCCGTTGCCCAGCCGCTCCGCCAGCTCGTCGTGCGCCAGGTACTGCGCCGCGGTCAGCACCCCGCCGGGGACCTTGGAGCGCACCATGAACTGGTAGGCGGGGCCGAGGCCCGCCTGCTTGCGCTCCTTGCGCGCGTCGCGGTCTTCCTGCTCGTACGAGCCGTGGAACTTGATCAGCTGGCGCGCCTCGCCCGACAGGTGGTCGCCGGGCGCCTCCAGCTCGTCGGCCAGGGTGCCGCGCAGCCCCCCGCTTTCTTCCTTGATGCGCTCGACCTCGCTGAGCGAGTCGAGCTCCGTGTCGATGCTCATGACCGCGAAGCTCCGTTCGTGTGGATCAGGCGGGCTGCAGGGCCTGGGCGGCGGCCTCGACCAGCACGTCGGCCACCTCGGGGCGCGAGAACTCGGCGGGCGGGCGCTCTCCCCGCGCCAGCGATTCGCGCACCTTCGTTCCCGAGAGCACCACGTGGTGCTCGCGCCCGTGCGGGCAGGTGCGGGTGGACGCCATCTGCCCGCAGGCGCGGCAGAAGAAGGCGTGCTCGAACTTCAGCGGCACGATCCCCAGCGCCTGGGTGTCGATGCGGTCGAAGATCTCCTGCGCCGCGTAGGTGCCGTAGTAGTTGCCCACTCCGGCGTGGTCGCGGCCCACGATGAAGTGCGTCGCCCCGTAGTTGCGGCGGATGATGGCGTGGAACACCGCCTCCCGCGGTCCCGCATACCGCATCGCGGCGGGAAGGACGGAGAGGAGGACGCGGCCTGCGGGATAGTAGTTCTCCAGCAGCACGCGGTAGCAGCGCATCCGCACGTCGGCGGGCACGTCGTCCGCCTTGGTGTCGCCGACCAGGGGATGGAGAAGGAGCCCGTCGACCGATTCCAGCGCCACCTTCTGCAGGTACTCGTGCGCGCGGTGCACGGGGTTGCGCGTCTGAAAGGCCACCACGGTGCGCCAGCCGCGCCGGGCGAACTCCTCGCGCGTCTCCGCCGGCGTCAGGTTGTCTTCCGGAAAGCCGCTCACGTCGCGGGGATACAGGTACTTCACCTCGCCGCCCACCAGCAGCTCGCCCAGCGAGTCCAGCCGCGCCACGCCGGGGTGCGCGCGCTCGCGGGTGCCGTAGACGGCCTCGGCCTCGCGGTCGCGGTTCCAGCCGAAGACCTCGCGCACGGTGATGACGGCCGCCGTCTCGCCGTCCGGGGCCACCAGCGCGGCCTCGTCGCCCGGCCGCAGCGCGGAGGCCTCGGCGCGGGTGGCGGAGAGGGTCAGGGGGATGCTCCAGGGGAGGCCGCTCGCGAGCGCCAGACCCTCCAGCACCGCGTCGTAATCCCCCTCGCCCATGAAGCCGTCCAGCGGGCTCAGCGCGCCGACGGACAGGAGATACAGATCGGAAAGCGTCACCGCGGAGACGCGGATTTGCGGGAGCGAGCGGGCGCGGCGCCGCAGCTCGCTGGCCTCGCGCGTCTCGGGCCTCAGGTCGACCAGCGTGCCGCCGTACGGGGTGATGGGCATCCGTTCAGTCCTTTCGCTCGTCTTCGTTTTCCGCCGCGAGCCCCGCGGCGGCGATGATTCCCCGCGCCTCCAGCAGCCCGATCACCTGGGCGACGCACCCGGCCACGTCGTGGCGCGCGCTGTCGACCACCAGCTCGGGCGCGGCGGGGGCCTCGTAGGGCGCGGAGATCCCGGTGAACTCGGCGATCTCGCCGCGGCGCGCCTTCGCATACAGCCCTTTGGGGTCGCGCGCCTCGCAGGTCGCGAGGTCGGCGTCCACGAACACCTCCAGGAAATCGCCCTCGTCCATCAGCGCGCGCACCCCGTCGCGGTCGGCGCGGTAGGGCGAGATGAAGGCGGTGACGGCCACCGCGCCGAAGTCGGCCAGCAGCCGCGCCACCTCGCCCACGCGGCGGATGTTCTCCGCCCGGTCGGCGGGCGAGAAGCCCAGGTCGCGGTTCAGCCCGTGGCGCAGGTTGTCGCCGTCCAGGACGTAGGCTTCCACGCCGCGCCGGAACAGCTCCTCTTCCAGCGCCCGCGCCAGCGTGCTCTTTCCCGAGCCGGAAAGCCCGGTGAGCCAGACGGCGGCGCCGCGGTGGCCGCGGGCGCGCTCGCGGTCGGCGCGCGTCACCTGGCCGGCGTGCCACGTCAGGTTGCGCGCGGAGGGCGCGTCCAGGACGGTGCTCACGCCACGGCCTCCGTGCGGAGCGCGCGGTTCCGCTCGATGTACTGCGTCCACTCCGGGGGCACGTCGGTCTCGGGGAAGATGGCCGTCACCGGGCACTCGGGCTCGCACGCGCCGCAGTCGATGCACTCGTCGGGGTTGATGTAGTACTGGTCCTGCGCCTCGTAGATGCAGTCGACCGGACACACCTCCACGCAGCTCGCGTCCTTGGTGCCGATGCACGGCTCGGCGATCACGTAGGTCATCCCTCGCTCCCCGGTTCAGGTTCAGTTCGGCGACGGCTCAGCTGTAGATGGCGGCCGCCGCCCGTGCCCACACTCCCGGCTCCCACTCCTTCTCCGGCCCATCGTCCGCCGTCGCGGCGTCCGCCGTGGGGGTGACCGCGCGGGCGCCGGGGCGCTGCACCGAGGCGGACAGCACGTGCCCGTGCGCGCCGGTCGCCCACGCCAGGCCGCGCATCGGCTCGACGTGGCTCCGCAGCCAGTGCCAGAGAGAGTTCGCGCTCATGCCCGGACCTCCGGGTTTCAGGGTGGCTGGAGATAGGGATCCGGCGATGTCCATCCGCCGCCGCTCCGTCTCCGTCTGCATCTCGATTCGCGACATAAAAACGGCCCCGGCACCGAAGGGTGCCGAGGCCGGGAGGGCGGAGGCTGCTCCGCCGGTGGGGGTGGCCGCTACCGCTTCACGGCCCGCACCCGCACGCCTGCATCCCGACCACGGCGCCCACGGCCATGGCCCGCATACAGCGGCGACAACACACCGGGCGCTGCGGGGCGCCCACGCGGTTGCGGGTGGAGGATTGGCGGTGCGTCATCGGTGGAGGCTTCTCGGTTGCGTCGTCAGGGGCCGGTCACGGCGTGAAAAAACCCCGGCCTGCTCGGGGCAGGCCGGGGTGGATCACCTTCTCTCGCTCTTCGACGCTATCTGCAGCCGTCGCGTTCGCCAGGGGAAAGGCCATCCGCACCCGTCGCCCCGCGGGGGACGAAGGTCATCCAACAAGGACAGGTGCAGAAGGTCATCCGAGCGTTCACGACGTGCTCCGGGTCGTGCGTGGGCATTCACCGTCTGACGGACGATAGAGCAGACGACCCTGTTGTGTCAAGGGTTCCGCCCGCTCCCTCCGCGCCTCGGCGCGCAACCTCGTCCACCTCCGGGCTCCGGAGACGGGGAGTTCAGCGGAAGGCGATTCGATCCGTCTCGCCGGCCGCACGGCTCGCCCCGGCTGAGGTGCGCTCGTACCACGAGTGCCGCCTTCCGCGCGGGGAATGCGTTTCATGCTACGGGAGATCGAGGCCGATCTCCTCGGTGAATCTCCATCCATCCCGACGATCGGACGACCTCCGGACGCGACGAAGCCCTGCGGCGAAAGATCGCTGCAGGGCTTCGACGAGGAGCGGGAGACGGGACTCGAACCCGCGACATTCAGCTTGGAAGGCTGACGCTCTACCAACTGAGCTACTCCCGCGCATTCCGCGCGTCCGGAGATCGCGCGGCGGAAAAGATAGCAAAACCGGCGCTTGCGCACAATCGCGCGCCGCCGTCTTCGCGCCCCGTCCGTTTCCCCGCAGACGGGAATCTCTCTTCAACGAATGGGCGATCCGGTCGCGGATGCCGTCGGCCGCGAACGCCTGGCGACACGCTTTCGCTCCACCGTCCACGCAGGACCGCGGCGGCGGCTTCCGCTGCCGCCGCGCGCATCACACCCAACCGGGAGCCCGACGCATGCCCAGAATCTCCATCCAGCAGTTCCGCGCGCGGATCATCGACCGCTCCGAGCCCGGCGCGCTCCTCCGCGCCTACCGCGAGATCACCCGCCGCCCCGACCTGGCGACGGGGATGCAGGCCGCCGAGTGGGCGGCGTGGCCCTCGGCGGTCGCCGAAACCACCGCCTGAGCGCTCCACCTCCGCCGCCGCGGCGTTTCTGCCGCGGCGGCGGACGACCGCGCCGCCGTCCGGGCGGCGCGCCACTCCCACCGCGAGCCCGTCCATGCCCCGCATCTCCATCCAGCAGTTCCGCGCGTCCCTCGCCGGCCACGCCGAGCCGGGCGCGCTCGTCCGCGCGTACCGCGAGATCGCCCGCCGCCCCGAGCTGGCGACGGGGGCCCGGGTGATGGGCTGGTCGGTGTGGCCGCCCGACGTCTCGGCCGAAGCGAACGCCTGAGCCGCCTGCCGCGTCGCCACTTCCGCGGCGGTCCTCCGCCCACCCCAGGACGGGCGGGCATCCACCTTCATCCCCGGGAGACGAGCCATGCCCAGGGTCAGCATCCAGCAGTTCCGCGCGTCGCTCGCCGGCCGCGGCGATGCGAACGCCGACGTGCGGGCGTACCGCGAGCTCGGCCGCCGCCCCGCCGTCGCGGCGGAAGCGGGCTTCGCCGCGTGGGGCGACTGGGCCGCGCCGCCCAGCCGCGGCGCGTGACCTCGGCTCCGCCGGTGCGCGTCTCGGCGCCGGCGGAGCATCCGAATCCCATCCTTTCAGCGGGGCCGGCGATGAGCACCGATGCGATGCGGCGGTACGTGGGCGGCGCGCTCCTCCGGCGCGCCGACGAGCAGCAGTGGGACGCCATGCGCGTGCTGGCCGGGCTGGCGGGCGGGATCAGCGCCGCCGGGCCGTCGGAGCTGGCGGTGCGGGCGTGCCGCGCGGCTGGGGGCGCGGACGAGGCGGCGTTCCCCGCGGCCGCGTCGCTGCACGCGCTGCACGCCGCCATCCACCTGGTCGACGACCTGATCGACGGCGAGGAGCGCTCGGTGGTGGACATGCCGCCCGGGCTGCGCGCCAACCTCGCGCTGGCCCTGCAGTGCATGGCGGTGGAGATGCTGGACGAAGCGCCGGCGGCGATCCGCGCGCCGCTGATGCGCGCCGTGGCCGCCGCCGGGCGGGAAACGTCGCGCGGGCAGGAGATGGACGCCGCGGGCGCGGAGGACGAGGACGCGTACTGGCGGATCGTGGAGGCGAAGACGCCGCCGCTCTTCACCGCCGCGCTGCGGATGGGTGCCCTGAGCGGCGGCGCGGCGCCGGAAGATGCGGAGGCGCTCGCGGCGGCCGGCATCCCGCTCGGCATCCTGGTGCAGCTCGGCGACGACCTGGGCGACGTGATGGGCGCGGAGATCCACCCCGACTGGCAGCGGCCGGGCGACAACGTGGCGCTGCGCTTCGCGCTGGAGGCCGACCACCCGGACCGCGAGCACTTCCACGCGCTGGTGCCACGCGTCGCCACCGACCCGGCCGCGCACGCGATTGCCAGGGAGATCCTGGTGCGCTCCGGCGCCTTCGCCTTCTGCGTGCACCACATGCGCATCGCGGCGGAGCACGCGCGGCGCGGCGTCCTGGCCGCCGCGCTGCCCGACCCCGCGCCGGTGCTGGAGATGATCGACCGCCTGGCCGCCCCCGTCACCGACCTCCTCGCCCAGGTCGGCGTGGACGAGCACGACCTCGAGCCCGCGCTGGTGTGAACGCGCGGGCTATCAAGACTAAATGGGAATGGTCGTGCCGAACGATCGGCACCCCCCGAGCCCTCATCCTCCCCTGGACTCACGCGGAGACGCGGAGGCGCGGAGATGCTTGCCCTGCTCCTCCGCGTCTCCGCGTCTCCGCGTGAGATCCCGCGATGCCGGGCTCGCGCCGCAGAGGTGAATCGTCGCCGAATCTACATCCGCATCTTCCAAATCTATTTCAGACACAATATAGATTGAGGAGGCCCGGCCATGCCGGCCGGCGAACCCCTCCTCAGGAGCAGGAAGATGCGAATCAGCGCGCGGATTCTCCTCGCGGCCACGGCCCTGCTGGCGGCGGCGTGCAGCAACGACACCCGGCAGGTGCTCGCCCCCGACGCGCCGGCGCGGTCGACGTGGACCCGCACCTACTACGTCACCGCGATGACGTACGTCGGCACGCACCCGTTCAACGCGGTCCCGGCCTCGTACTCCGCCGGGTACGTGAAGGTGGAGCTGGTGCCCGACAACCCGGCGATGGGCGCTTACGAGCTGGGCCGCGTGGACGCGAGCGGCGACCCCGCGTCGTTCTACAAGCCGGCGGACAACTCGGTGCGCCTCACCGCCGTTTCCACCCTCTCCAACTGCTCGTTCTGGGGTTGGGCGTTCGGCACCTCCACGTCCACCAGCACCACCGCCACCTCGATCAACATGGACGACTACCGGCCCTACTACCAGGTCACCGGCAAGTTCCTCTGCAGCTGATACGATCCGGAAGAAGATCGGATGGGTTTGCCCGGCGGACTTCGGTGCATCCGACCGACTCACGTGCTGCCGCGCCCACAGATCCTTCGGCCCGCAAGATCTTGTGCTGCTGCGAGTTGCGGCGTGACCGGCCTCAGGATGACGTCGGCTGGGGACCGGTGATCGGGGGAGACGGGCGGCAGAACCCCATCTTTCCGGGATGATCCGGACGCCGAAACGCCGCGGCTCTCCCGATGGCGGGGGAGCCGCGGCGTTCGTGTGCATCGTGTCGGGAAACCAGAGCCGGCGAAGGGACTCGAACCCATAACCTGCTGATTACAAATCAGCTGCTCTGCCAATTGAGCTACGCCGGCGCGGGGCCCGGAAACGTAGGCAGAAGGCGGGCTTGGGTCAAGTCTGCGCCTCAATCGGCCGAGGTCGTCCGCAGCGCGATCACGCGGTCCGACACCACCCGCGCGCCCCCCGCCGTGCGCAGCGTGGCCACGCCCGGGACGAGGTAGACGACCGCCGCCGCGCCCGGGCCCGCGACGTCCACCATGGTGCGCCCGCCCTGCACCACCGTCACCCGCGCGCCGCCCGCGGGGAGCGCGACCTCCACGCGGTGCACCTGCGCCGACGCGAGGCCCAGCCGCACGAAGGCGTCGCCCGCCTGCCCCGAGTCCATGCGCATCGCGGAGCGCCCATGCCGCAGGATGGCGGTGCCCAGCTCGCGCGCCAGGTCCAGGAATTCGCGGTCGCCGCTCACCACGTACGCGTCCACCAGGATCTGCAGGAAGATGGTCTGCGAGGGGTCCAGCCCGCGCGACTGCACCATTCGCCCGTTCTCCACCATCTCCGGGGCCAGGCCGTCGCGCCCCATCGCCCGCAGCCCGCGCCACGCCGTCTTCAGCCGCGCCAGGTAGCGCGCGTCGCGCGTCGCCCGGTAGCCGTCCACCAGCACCGCGAGCGTGTTGTACTTCCCGTCCCCGTACAGCGTGGTCACCGCCGGGGTGCCGTTGGGGTACAGCTTCCGCGCGAAGTGGCCCGGCCGCGCCAGCCATCCCCCGGTCATCCACGCCTCCGTGTCGCCCAGCGCCCAGGCGCGCAGCCCCGCGTCGCCGTTGCGGCGGGCGATGGCGTAGACGCGCTGGGTGAGGTAGAGCAGGTCGGTGTCGCACTTGCCGTTGTCCACCGGCACGCGGGCAGTGATGGTGAAGTCGCCGCACACCAGCGTGGTGCCGGGCCCGCGCATCCCGCGCACCCAGGCCAGCTTTCCCATCGCCCAGCGCGCGTACCTGGGGTCGCCCGTGGCCTCGGAGAGCGCCTCCATCCCGTCCAGCGCCGCGGCCAGCTTGGCCGTGTAGACGCGCGGGATCTCCGGCCGCCCGGTGGACGCGACGGCCCACCCGTACACGCCGCCGCCCGGGCGGTCGAAGGAGCGCAGCGTGGCGTCGCCCATCGCGCGGGCGCGGCGCTGAATGTCGGTGTCGCGGGGGAACCAGCGCACGAAGCGCATGGCCGCGTCGATCATCTGCACCGGCTGGCGGCCGCCTGTCTGCGTGCCGTCCTCCAGCCGCGTGTCGTAGGCGAAGGGCACCAGCCCCGTCCCCGCCGCCGCGCCGAAGAAGCTCGTCGCGAAGCCGCGCATCATCCGGTCGGCGCCCTCGTGCTGCATCGCCTGGAAGACGGGGGGAACGAAGGCGTCCACCGCGCCGCGCAGCATGTACTCGCCGGGGCCCGCCGTCTTCTCCCAGTACTCCGCGGAGAGGCGGTATCCCGCTTCCAGGAAGGGATCGCCCGCGGCGAAGTAGCGCGCCGTCACCCCGTCCGCACGGCGCACGGTGGAGAACGCGCCCGCAGTGCCCGCCGCGCGCTGCTGGCTGTTCCCGCACGCCGCAAACGCCACGACGGCGGCGGCGGTGAGGCAGATCGTCTTCATTCCGTCTCCTGAATCAGCTCATTCCAACATCGCCAAGCTGCCATCGGCCGAGGATGGCGATGGTGCCGCCGAGTGAAACACGAAAATGCCACTGAAGTGGCGGCTACAACGGCACGCAGTCCGCCTTCGCGGACTTCCGGTGCGGTCCACACCTCCCTCGCGGGCATCACGTCCCCAATGGCAGCGAAGCCGCCCCGTGCGGCGGGCGGCTTCGCGAACGATCGGGACGGGGAAGGCGCGGCGCTCAGCCCGTCACGCTCCACCGTGCGCCCTGCGCCGTGTCCTCCACCGTCACCCCGCGCGCCGACAATTCCGCGCGGATCGCGTCCGCCGTGGCGAAGTCCCGCGACTTCCGCGCCGCCTGCCGCGCGGCGATGCGCTCCTCCACCCACGCCGCGAGATCCCCGTCCACCTCCGCCTCGCGCTCGGCCAGCGCCAGGAAGCCGAATACGCCGTCGATGCGCTCGAACGCGTCCAGCGCCGCCTGCTTCTCGGCAGACGAGATGGGCTTCGCGCCCAGCGTTTCCAGCCGCTGGTTCACCCCGCTGGCGAGGCGATGCAGCTCGGAAAGCGCCACGCTGGTGTTCAGGTCCGCGTCCATGGCCCCGGTGAAGCCGGCCAGCACCTCGTCGGCCAGCGGGTGCAGCACCGGCTCGTCGGCCGGGTCGGGGTCGCGCGCCTCGGGATGCCCGCGCAGCCGCGTGCGCGTGCCGCGGATGCGCCGCACCGCCTCGTTCGCGCTCTCCAGCGCCGCGAAGGTGAAGTTCAGCTTGCTGCGGTAGTGCGCGGTCAGGAACAGGTAGCGGATGGCCGACGGCTTCACCCCGCGCTCCACCAGGTCCTGGAGGTTGAAGATGTTGCCGGTGCTCTTGGCCATCTTGTCGCCCTCCAGGAGCAGGAACTCGCCGTGCAGCCAGTAGCGCACGAACGGCTTTCCCGTGGCCCCCTCGCTCTGGGCGATCTCGTCCTCGTGGTGCGGAAAGACCAGGTCCACCCCGCCCAGGTGGATGTCGAAGGTCTCGCCCAGCTCGTCCATGGCCATGGCCGAGCACTCGATGTGCCACCCCGGGCGCCCGGGCCCCCAGGGCGTGTCCCACACCGCGCCCACCTGCTCGTCCTCGGGCTTCGCGCCCTTCCACAGCACGAAGTCGCGCACGTCGTCGCGGTCGTACTCGTCGGCCGCCACCCGCTCGCCGCGCCGCCCGGCCGAGACGTCGACCTTGCTCAGCTTGCCGTAGCCGGGGAACTCGGAGATGTCGAAGTAGACCGAGCCGTCGGCCTCGTACGCCATCCCGCGCTTCTCCAGGCGGCGGATGATGTCCACCATCTGCGGCACGTAGTGCGTGGCGCGCGGATGCGCGTCGGCGTGGCGGATCCCCAGCCGGTCGAAATCGCGAAAGAGCGAGTCGATGAACGGCTGCGTGTAGGCGTCCAGCTTCACCCCGTCGCGGAGGGCGCCGCGGATGGTCTTGTCGTCCACGTCGGTCAGGTTCATCACGAACCGGACCTGCAGCCCGCGGAACTCCAGGAAGCGCCGGAGCGTGTCGGCGAAGAAGAAGGTGCGCAGGTTGCCGATGTGCGGCGCCGCGTAGACGGTGGGGCCGCAGCAGTACACCCCCGCCCGGCCTTCGGCCAGGGGGACGAACTCCTCTTCCCTGCGGGTCAGCGTGTTGTAGAAGCGGATCGGCATCGGTCCGGTCGTTTCCTTTCGAACTCGGGCTGGATGAAGGAGCGGCCCCGCCCGCGCCGGGTGCGCGGGACGGCAGATCGGGGTCAACCGCGGGCCGCCCTACATCGCCGGCTATGCCTCGTCATCTTCCACCGCCGAATCGTGGGCCTGCGCCGCCGCGGCCGCGGCCTCGGCGGCATCCACGTCGCCCGCCTCGTCGTCGCCCGCCCCGCCGACGTCGATCCGCGCCGTCTGCGGGGGCGGGCCGCCGCCGTCCCACACCAGCTTCTGGTGGGGGAAGGGAATCTCGATCTCCTCGCGGTCGAAGCGGCGCTTCAGCCGGCGCCGGAGCTCGCGCGCCACGTCCCACTGCTTCAGCGGAAGCGTCTTGGCCATCAGCCGGATGGTGACGGAGCTCTCGCCGAAGCTCTCGATCCCCGGCACCTCCACCGCGTCCACCAGCAGCGGCCGCCACTCGGGGTCGTCCCACAGCTCGCGCCCCACGTCGCGCATCACCGCGATCACCCGGTCCACGTCCTCCTTGTAGGCCACGCCCACGTCGAGCACGACCCGCGACCAGGTGCGGGTGAGGTTGCTGACCTTCTTGATCTCGCCGTTGGGAACGATGTGCACCACGCCGTGGACGTCGCGGAGAACGACCACGCGCAGCGTCATCCGCTCCACCGCGCCGGAAACGCCCTCGATGCGCACCACGTCGCCCACCCCGAACTGGTTCTCGATCAGGATGAACAGGCCGCTGATCACGTCCTTCACCAGCGACTGCGCGCCGAACGAGACGGCCAGGCCGACGACGCCGGCGCCGGCCAGCAGCGGGCCGAGATCGAGGCCGATGGCCGAGAGCAGCATGAACAGGAAGATCACGAAGATGATCACCCGTCCCACGCTGCGCAGCAGCGACACCAGCGTGCGCGTGCGCTGCTCGCTTACGGTGAGCGCGCCCGGCTGCGGCTTGCCCAGCTTGCGCTCGATGCGGCGCAGCACGATGCGCAGCGTCCACCACAGCACGAACGCGACCAGCACCGCCCCCGCCACCCGCAGCGCCGACGACAGCAGGATGTCGGGGTGCAGCAGGTCGCGCAGGGTGGTGGGCTCGCGGCTGGTGACCGCGCGCACCTTGGCCAGGATGGAGTCTGCCTTCTGGAGCATCGGTGCCGGTTCGGTTTCCGCCGCGCCGCGAAAGGTCAGGCGCCGCTCGCGGGATTCTGCCCGCGGGCGGGGGGCGTGTCAAGCGGAAACGGTGCGTGAGTGCGGAAGTGCGTGAGTGCGGAAGTACGAACGGCGTTCCGGTAGATGGGGATCAAACGCGAGCGGGCGGGCCCGCTGCCGGGCCCGCCCGTGGTGACGGCCGTCCGGAGACGGCGGTCAGCGCAGCACGCGCAGCTCGCGCACCCTCCAGGCGCCGCCCTCCCAGACTGCGCCCACGTACACGCTCTGGGTCTCGCTGTCGCTCACGCCGCGCGGGCGCGAGGTCCAGCTCAGCTCGCCGAAGCCGGAGAGCGGCTGCCCGCCCGCGATCGTCACCTGCGTCGGGCGGACGGAGACGGTGCTGCGGTCGCGGAAGAGCTCGCGCAGCGCGGCGGCCACGTGGCGCGCCTCCACGGCGCCGGCCTGTCCGTTCCCCAGGTCCAGCACGATGCGCCCGTCCGCCGGCGCCAGCCCGGTGATCCCGCCCGCGTCGCCCGCCGCCCACATCCGCGCGACGGAGGCAACGAAGCCCTCCAGCGGTGCGGTCCGCTGCGCCACCAGCGCGCGCGGCGCCAGCAACGCCAGGGTACAGAGCAGGATCGGGAGAAGGCGGTTTCGCATCGGGAAGGGTTGAAGCGCGTGAGTGATCGTCCAGGCGGTGTAACCCACAGCCCCATCAAGCGTTCCCTCGCGCATCCTCACCCGGATCCAAGCTCGCCAACCGGTCTCGCATCAGTCTCTGTCCACTGCCGGGATGCCGCAGCCGCAGTCCCGGAGGGACTTTGTGCTGTTGTTGCCCGCCAATTCATTGGCGGGGGCGAATCTATCCCCCGCGCACCAGCTCCAGCACATCCTCCTGCCGGTGCAGCAGCACGTCCGGGCGCTCGGCGAGCAGCGACTCGCGCGGGAACGGGCCCCACAGCGCGGCGGCGGTGCGCGTTCCCGCCGCGCGGCCGGAGGCCATGTCGTGCGGCGAATCCCCCACGAACAGCGCCTCGCCCGCCGCGACGCCCAGCCGCTCCAGCGCGGCCAAGACGGGCTCCGGGTGCGGCTTGGCGTTGCCCACGTCCTCGGGGGTGACGATCACGTCGAAGTGCTCGGTGATCCCGCAGAGCCCCATCCCCCGCAGCGTGCTGCGCCGGTGCTTGCTGGTGACGATGGCCAGGGCGATGCCGCGCCGCGCCAGCTCGGCCACCGTCTCCGCCGCGCCGGGGAACGGGCGCAGCAGCTCGTCGTGGATCGAGTCCTGGTAGGCGCGGTAGGTATCCAGCATCGCGCGGCTCTCGTCATCGGAGCGCGCGAACCGGGCGATCTGCACGTCCAGCGGCGTGCCGAAGCCGGCCAGCCACTCTTCGTCCGGTGGGCACTGGCCCAGGTGCGTGGCCATGGTGTGGCGGTAGCAGCGCATGATCAGGTCGGTGCTGTCCGCCAGCGTCCCGTCGAAGTCGTACAGCACCGCGCGGATGCCGTCGGGATAGTTCGTCATCAACTGCAAGGTGCGAAAGTGCGTGAGTGCGAAAGTGCGTGAGTGCGTGAGTGCGCCGGGCCAAATTCCTCGCACCGATGACGAGGCGTGCTGGAAGTCCGCGAAGGCGGACTGCGTGCCGTTGTAGCCGCCACTTCAGTGGCATTTTCCCCTCACAAATGCACGACTGCACGGATGCACGGCTGCGAATGCACGAATGCACGAATGCACGAGCGCGTGCATGCGTCGAGGCTGAAACTGCGTGCATGGGCCAAGCAGAAAACGATGAAGCGCCTCGCACGGCATCGATCGACGCGCGGCGCTTCGCATCTCCCAATGGCGAGCAGGGCCGGTCAGGCGCCGCTCTCGTCCCCTGTCCCCTGTCCCCTGTCCCCTGTCCCCTGCGGTTCCGTCGCCTGCGGTTCCGTCGCCTGCGGTTCCATCGCCTGCTTCTCCCCGCTCCGCCACCGCCGCCCCACCGAGTGCTCGATCTCCAGGTGGTCCAGCACGCGCGCGACCACGAACTCCACCAGGTCGTCGATGGTGCGCGGGCGATGGTAGAAGCCGGGCGCGGCGGGCATCACCACGGCGCCGGCGCGGGTCAGGCGCGTCATGTTCTCCAGGTGCACCAGCGACAGCGGCGTCTCGCGCGTGACCAGGAGCAGCGGGCGGCGCTCCTTCAGCGCCACGTCGGCGGCGCGCTCCACCAGGTTGCGCGAGGTGCCGGCCGCGATCGACGCGAGCGTCCCCATCGAACACGGACAGACCACCATCCCCCGCGACGGCGCGGAGCCGGAGGCGGGCGTGGCGCCGCGGTCCAGCGCGTCGTACAGCTCCACCCGGCTCCAGTCGCCGGTGGCCGCCTTCAGCGCGTCCACCCCGTCGATCCCCGTCTCCTCGGCCAGCAGCCGCCAGCCGTAGCTGGAAACGATGAGCCGCAGCGGCGTGCCCGTGTCGTTCAGCGCGCGCAACAGCCGCACCGCGTACGGCGCCCCCGACGCGCCGGTGATCCCCAGCGTGACCGGCGCGCCGGCGGCCGATCTCACCCGAACACCCGCTCGGCCAGCACGATCAGGAAGAACACCACCGAGATGGCGCCGTTCACGTTGAAGAACGCCGCGTCGATGCGAGAGAAGTCGTCCCTGCGCACCAGGCTCTGCTCGTACACCAGCATCACCGCGATCACCGCCACGCCGAAGAAGTAGAGGATGCCCAGGTCGCCGTCCAGGAACCCCAGCGCGGCGAAGCAGGCGGCGCTCAGGAAGTGGAGCGCGCGCGACACCGCCAGCGCGCCGCCCGCGCCCAGCGCCGCGGGCACGGAGTGCAGCCCCTCGCCCCGGTCGAACTCCATGTCCTGCAGCGAATAGAGGATGTCGAACCCGGCCACCCAGCACAGCACCGCCCCCGCCAGCGCCAGCAGCGCCCCCGCCGGCCGGCTCCACTGCCCCGCCACGGCCAGATAGGCGCCCACCGGGGCGATGGCGAGCGCGAAGCCCAACACCAGGTGCGCCCAGCGGGTGAAGCGCTTGGTGTACGAGTAGAAGAACACCCACCCCAGCGCGAACGGCGCCAGGATCAGGCAGATCCGGTTCAGCAGCGCCGCGCACAGGATGAAGACGAGGCTGGCGATGACGACCGACGCCGTGGCCTGCGGCACCGACAGCTTCCCCGCGGGGATCTCGCGCATGCGCGTCCGCGGGTTCTTCGCGTCGATCGACCGGTCCACGATGCGGTTGAAGCCCATGGCCGCGAACCGGGCGGCGGTGAACGCCGTCAGGATCAGCAGCACGTCCTTCAGCGTGAGGGCGCTGTGATAGCTGGCCAGCGTGGCCCCCACCAGCGCGAACGGCATGGCAAAGAGCGTGTGCGGCAGCTTCACCAGGTTCACGTAGTCCACCAGCCGCCCGCGCCCGGCGATGTGCTGGCCCTCGAGAATTCGCTCACTCACGTTGTTTTCCCTCCAGCCACGCAGCGTCCATCAGGTCCTTTGGGCGACCCGAAGCCTTCTTGTTGATCAACAGGTGCCGCCGGCTGATCACCGGAACCGTGACACCGAACAGGTCGTGGTACTCCCGCTCGCTCCAGGCTTCTTCGAACGAAACACCGTCGATCGAGGTCAGAATGTCGATCCGGACTGGCGCGACACCTACCTGATAGAAGAAGCCCGGGCGCGACAGTTCCTCGGGCGTGACGTTGTCGACCGGTGCGCCAAACCGTGCCAACGCGTGCCATACTTTCTCCGCATTCGCCGCGTCCGGCCGCACCCACAGGTCGATGTCACCCGTCGCACGAGGATACTGGTGCACGGCAATCGCGAATGCGCCCACCAAGAGGTAGTCAACCTCCGCGGCTGACAACTCGGCCAATATGTCTTTGTAGTGTGGAATCAACATCGAGTCCTCCCATGAAGGCCCAGGTTGTACGCGTGATCTCCCACACCATCCCTACACGCTCCTCGGCGGTGAGATGCGCGTAAGGGTTGGGCTCCGCGTCTCCGATCTTCCCCTTCCGCACCGGCCACTTCGCACGCTCTGCGCGGTAGCTCATTCCGGCCTCCTCACTCCAGCGGTTCGATGCCCAGGCGGGTCCAGAGCTGGTCGACCTTGGCCTTCACGTCGGCGGACATCTCGATCATGTCGGGCCAGGGGCGGACGAAGCCCTCCTCCGGCCACTTGCGCGTGCCGTCGATCCCCATCTTGCTGCCGAAGGCGGGGAGCTGCGACGAATGGTCCAGGTCGTCCACCGGCCCGCGGGTGAAGCGCACGTCGCGCTCGGGATCGATGTTCCCCAGCGTATACCACCACGCCTCGAAGGGGTTCTGCACGTCGATCCCCTCGTCCACCACCACGATCACCTTGGCCAGCGACATCAGCCCCATCCCCCACAGCCCGTTCATCACCTTGAACGCGTGCCCCGGGTACTCCTTGCGGATGGAGACGAACACCAGGTTGTGGAACACCCCCTCGGGCGGCATGTGGTAGTCCACGATCTCGGGGATCGTGAGCCTGGCCAGCGGGAGGAAGATGCGCTCCGTCGCCCCCCCGAGGTACACGTCCTCCACCGGCGGCCGGCCGACCAGCGTGGCCGGATACACCGGGTCCTCCCGCATGGTCACGGTGGTGACGTGGAAGGTGGGATACGGATCCTCGAGCGTGTAGAACCCCGTGTGGTCGCCGAAGGGGCCCTCGATCGCCATCTCCTCGTCGGTGTCGACGTACCCCTCCAGCACGATCTCCGCCTCGGCGGGGATGGTGAGGTCGGCGGTCAGCGCCTTCGCGGTGTAGACGGGCTCGCGGCGCAGGAAGCCGCCGAACAGGTACTCGTCGATCCCCGGGGGGAGCGGCGCGCTGGGCGTGTACATCGTGGCCGGGTCGCCGCCGATGGCCACGACGACGGGCATCTTCCCCCCACGCTTCTTCTTCCACGCGCGGTAGTGCGAGGCGCCGCCCTTGTGCCGCTGCCAGTGCATCCCCGTGGAATCCGGCCCGAACACCTGCATGCGGTACATGCCGATGTTCTGCACCCCAGTCTCGGGGTCGGCCGTCACCACCATCGGCAGGGTGATGAACGCGCCGCCGTCCTTCGGCCACGTCTTCAGCACCGGCAGCCGCGTGAGGTCGAACTCGCCCTCGCGCAGCACCACCTGCTGGCACGGGGGACGCCCCCCCTTGTACGGCCGCGGCGGCACCTTGGCGAGCTCGGCCAGCTTCGGCAGCAGCTGCACCTTGCCCCACAGCCCCTTGGGGATCTCGGGCTTGATGAGCTCGGCGATGCGGGTGGCGTGCTCCTCCACGCTTTGCACCCCCAGCGCCTCGGCCATGCGCCGCCAGCTGCCGAAGATGTTGATGGCCACGGGGATGTCGCTCTCGGTGCCGTCCATCAGCACCGGGCGCTCGAAGAGGAGCGCGGGGCCGCCGCCGGGAAGCTTCATGGTGCGGTCGGCGATCTCCGCCATCTCCAGGTCCACCGAGACGGGGTGACGCACCCGCACGAGCTGGCCCGTGCGGTCCAGGTGGCGGAGAAACTCGCGGAGGTTCTGGAATGCCATCTATCTGCCGATCTGAAAAGATCTCGATTCGTTCACGCCGAGCCGGCGGAGCGATCCCTCACCCTCCCGCCCTCACCCGGCTCGCTGAGGCTCGCCACCCTCTCCCGACAGCAGGAGAGGGTCGGCGCGGGGATGCATCCTCGCGATCCCAAAGCTCGGAAGCGACCTGACCTCTCCAACCGCCCGGATGCGGAGGCCGCAGTCCCGCAGGGACTTCGTGCGGTTGTTGCCCCCGAATTCCATTCGGGGATAGAGCGGCGCCCAGAGGTGAGCTGCCTACCCCCGCGCCACCGTCCCCGCCACCAGCATCAGCAGCCCGTACGACAGGTACATCACCCCGCCGATGATCAGCGCGCGCTTGGCGATGCGCATCTGGTGCAGGCCGATGTCGTCGAAGAAGCCCTCGGGCTTCCAGAGCGCGCCGGGGTTCACCGGCGCGCCCTCCACCTTGTGCCGCGTCCACGCGCGGATCTGCAGCAGCGCCGAGGCCACGCAGCAGGCGATGAACGAGAAGAAGAGGAGGGTGCCGAAGGTCGCCAGGAACTTGCTCACGACTTCGCCCCCCAGTGCAGCGCCGCGATCCCGCCCGACAGCGTCTTCCACCCCACCCCGGCGAACCCCGCGCGGCGCATCTTCTCCGCCAGCTCCGCCGGCTCGGGAAACTGCCGGACGGACTCGGGGAGATAGGTGTACGCGGTGTTGTGCCTGGAGATCATCCGCCCGACCAGCGGCAGCACCCGGAGGAAGTAGCCCAGGTACAGCGCGCGGAACGGCTGCCACGACGGCGTGGTGAACTCCAGGATGACGAGCCGCGCGCGGGGCTTCAGCACCCGCGCCATCTCCCTCAAACCGGCATCGAGATCCGCGAGGTTGCGCACCCCGAAGCCGACGGTGGCCCCGTCGAACGCCGCGTCGCCGAAGGGAAGCGTGAGGGCGTCGGCGCAGGCGGGCTCGATGGAGAGCTTCTCCAGCTTCGGCGTCCCCCGCTCCAGCATGGCGAAGGTGAAGTCGCTCCCCACCACGCGGCCGCGGAAGCCGTCGCGGCGGGCGAGCTCCACGGCCAGGTCCAGCGTTCCCGCGCAGTTGTCCAGGTAGGTGCCGGCGGGCGCGCGCTCCCAGCCCAGCCGGTCCACGGCGCGGCGGCGCCAGACGCGGTCGACGTTGGCCGAGAGCAGGTGGTTCAGCAGGTCGTATCGCGGCGCGATGGACGAGAACATCCGGCGCACGGCGGCGGCCTTCTCTTCCCGCGCCGGCAGCACCGCGGGGTGCGCGGATGGGGTCGGCATGTCGTAAATCCGTCTCTCCCTGTAGAATACGAGGCCGGGAAAACTACCGGTCCACCCACCCGCGAGCAAGGCTTGCCCACGGTTTGAAACTCCGCGCGGGCACCCGCCGTACCAGTGCCCTGACGGGTTGGGAACCTTGCCTCATGGCACTTCGGAATTGAACGCGACGTCGCTCATCACCGACCACGATCTCGTCGTCCGCGCCCAGAAGGGGAGCGAGAAGGCGTATCGAGAGCTCCTGGACCGCTACCAGCGTCCGGTGTTCTCGCTCATCTACCGCATGGTCCGCGACCGCGAGCAGGCGGAGGACCTGGGGCAGGAGACGTTCGTCCGTGTGTTCAACAACATCGACCGGTACGACCCGGCCTACAAGTTCTCCAGCTGGATCTTCAAGATCGCCACGAACCTGACGATCGACTTCATCCGGCGTAAGGAGATCCAGACGGTTTCCATCGACGGCTCGCGGTATGCCACGAGCGCCGAGGACATCGAGGCCAGCACCATCACGGTGGAGTCGGACGACGAGAACCCCGAGGAGCTGCTCGAGGCGCGCGAGCTGGGCGCCGAGATCGAGCAGGCCATCGGCAGGCTCCGCCCCGAGTACCGCCAGGCCATCGTCCTGCGCCACATCGAGGACCTGCCCTACGAGGAGATCGCGCAGATCATGGCGCTCCCGCTGGGCACCGTGAAGACGTACATCCACCGCGGGCGCAAGGAACTGCAGGAGATGCTGGCGCATACCCGAGTATGAAGAAAGTGCCTAGTGCCTAGTGCCCAGTGCCGAGTGCCAGGTGGGTTCGGCGCGGGAATCAGGACATGGTGCGCGGAACCAGGCACTCAGCACTCAGCACTCAGCACTCAGCACTCAGCACTTAAGAGGACTTCGTTCAGTCCTGAAGTATCGTTGAAACCCGCGGAGCGCGAGCGACGTAGAGAGCCACGAGCAACGAGAGCCGGACGAGGAACACCGTGACGAACGAAACCACACATCTGCCGCCCTGGACGCTCGAGGAGCTCGCCGAGGACACCCTCTCCCACTCGGAGAAGGGCCTGGCGATGGAGCACGTGCGCCACTGCGCGCAGTGCGCCGCCGAGGTGGACGCGCACCGCGCGCTCTTCCGGTCGCTGGCCCAGCTCCCCTCGTGGGAGCCGTCGCCCGGCTTTGCCGACGCGGTGATGACGCGCGTGCTGCTGCCGGCCGCGGCCCCCGAGGCGGTGCTGCGCCGGCGCTGGCTGCCCAGAACGGTGAAGGGGTGGATGATGTCGGGAGCCGGCGTGCTGGCCCCGCTCCTTCCGCTTCTGGCGCTGTTCGGCTGGCTGGCGGGCAGGGGGATGAGCCCGGGGGCGCTGTTCGGGCTGGGCCGCCACTGGGTGGCCGACGCGGTGTGGTCGGCGGTGGTCCGCGTGACCGAGGCGGTGGTGCGGAGCGGGGTGTGGGAGTGGCTGGTGACCACCGGGAACGACCTGGTGGGCGGCACCCGCGGGCTTTCCGCGGCGGCCGTGGTGTTCGCGATCGCGATCCCGCTCTCGGGCTGGATGGTGGTACGTCTTCTGAAGACCCCGATGGGGGGAATGACCCATGCGCACTGAGATTCTGAAGCTTTCCGCGCTGGCGCTGGCGTTCGCGTCGGCCCCCGCGCTCCGGGCGCAGGGTGCCCCGCCCGCGCCGCCGGCTCCGGCCGGCGCCCCGGCGGCCGACGTGGCCGCGGCGCCGCAGGTGCTGGCGCCCGCGCCCCTGCCGGCCGAGCCCGCCGTTCCGCAGCCGGAAGGAAGCCGCATCGCCTTCAACGGGCTGACCGTGCCCGCCGGCAAGGTGGTGGACGGCGACGTGGTGGCGCCCTTCGGCGACGTCCGCGTGGAGGGCGAGGTGATGGGCGACGTGACCGTCGGCCGCGGCAACCTGGTGCTGGCGCACGGCGCCGTGATCCACGGCGACGCGGTGGTGAACGGCGGCGGCAAGCTGTTCAACGAGGGTGGCCGCGTGTTCGGCGAGATGCGGGTGAACAGCAGCGACGACGACGGCGCGGGCCGCGCGGCCCCGGCGGACGAGGGACGCGGGCGCGGGCGCCGCGAGGCCGCCGAGGCCATGCGCATGCGCCACGGCTGGTGGGGCTCCATGACCGAGGGCTTCGAGGGGCTGGTCTCGGCGCTCACGCTGGGGCTGATCCTCTGCGGGATCGGCGCGGCGCTGGTCTTCTACGCGCTGCCGCAGCTGGAGCGGGTGAGCCACACGGTGCGCCGCGACGCCGGCCGCTCGTTCGGCATCGGCATCGCCGCCAACTTCCTCACGCTCCCGGCCTTCATCATCGGCATCGTGGTCCTGGCCGTCACCTTAATCGGCATCCCCCTGCTCCTGCTGTACATCCCGCTCTTCGGGGTGGCGCTGGCGGCGGCGGGCGGGCTGGGCGTCCTGGGCGTGGCCCACGCGCTGGGCGAGCGCACGGCCGAGCAGGGCGGCAGCTTCGCCTCCATGCGCCGCAACGCCTACACCTACGTGTTCACCGGCGTGGGCGTGCTGGTGGCGCCGCAGATCCTGGGCAACCTGCTGAAGCTCACCGGCTTCCTGGGGTGGCTGGGGATGATCGTGAACGGCTTCGGGTACATGGTGCTGTGGCTGGCCGCGACGATCGGCTTCGGCGCGGTGGTGCTCACCCGCGCCGGGACGCGCGCCGGGTGGCCGTGGAAGCCGCGCCCGGCCGCGTACGACCCGATCTTCGACGAGGAGCCGGCGTTCGACCGGAGCGGCGCCGGTGTCTGACCTCTTCCCGCCCCGCGTCCGCGGCGCCCTTGCCGTGGCCGCGCTGGCGACGGTGGCGGCGGCCTGCGGCCACGACGCCGAGGCGCGCCCCTCCGCGCGGATGCGCGGGATGACCAGCGCGCGCCAGGTGGCCGGCGAGAAGCAGCTGGCGGTGCAGGTGCAGTACGGCGCCGGGCGGCTGCGCGTCTCCCCCGCCGAGGGCGGCCTTCTCTACCGGCTGGACCTGCGCTACGACGAGGCGCAGTTCCGCCCCGTGGCCGAATACGACCGCGAGGCGGGGCGCCTGCGGCTGGGCGTGGAGGGGCGCGACGGGCACGGCGGGTCGATGGACTCGGACCAGGCGCACGCCACGGTGGAATTGTCGCCCGAGGTGCCGATGGACCTGTCGCTGCAGTTCGGCGCGGGCGAGGCGAACGTGGACCTGGGCGGGATGTCGCTGCGCGACGTGAGCGTGCAGACGGGCGCCAGCCAGACCAGCATCACCTTCGCCCAACCCAACCGGATCACGGCGCGGCGGGTGCGGGTGCAGGCGGGCGCGGCCGAGCTGCGGGTGAGCGGGCTGGGGAACGCGCGGGCGCAGCGGTTCGAGTTCGAGGGCGGGATGGGGCAGGCCACGCTGGACTTCGGCGGTGCCTGGAACCAGAACGCCACCGCGTCCGTACGGATGGGCGTGGGCGCGGTGCGGCTGCGGCTGCCGCGCTCGCTGGGGGTGAAGGTGACCAAGGACTCGTTCCTCACCTCCTTCGACCCCACGGGAATGGTGAAGCGGGGCGATGCGTGGTTCTCGAACGGCTACGAGTCGTCGCAGTTCAAGCTGGACCTGTCGATCAACGCCGCGGTGGGGTCGATCGACATCGACTGGATCGACTGAAGCTTTCTTCTCGCGTGCTGCAACGGAGCGAACGATGATCGGCGCGCTTTTCGGAGTGGTTCTGCTGATGGTGGCGGTGGTGGTGCTGGGCGTGGTGGCGATCGCCGCGCTGGGGCTGGTGATCGGGCTCGCGGCCGCGCTGGTGGCGCTGGCCTTCAAGGCGATCCCCTTCCTGCTCGTCGGCTGGCTGGCGGTGAAGCTCATCAAGCGGGCCGAGCGCCCGCGGGGGATCCTCTCCTCCTCCGACCGGGTGTGGCTGGACTCGCCCAGCTACTGATCCTCATCGGCGGATAAAGACAGACGAGCGGGTGGCGATGCGAATCGCCACCCGCTCTTCGATTCTCCAGCCATCGTGGGATCTCACGCGGAGGCGCGGAGGAGTTCTCTGCGTCTCGCGTGATTCCCGGCTCTGGCAGTCACCTGTGTATTAAAAACGCACAGAGAGACGTCATCCTGAGGCCGGCCGCACCGTCGTTGCCCTCGCACGAGCGGTTGCAGGCCGAAGGATCTATACGCGAGGTCGCACGTGCGCTACCGGATTGCACGATCGATTCCCGAACCCCGGGATCAGTGCGGCCCGTCGAGTCACGTGCTGCCGCAGCGATAGATCCTTCGGCCTGCAACCGACCGTGCAGCCGCTGATGACAGTCTGGCCGGCCTCAGGATGACGTCAGGCCGGGCGGCGCGGAAGCACAGACCCATTTTCCGGATCTGGTATCAGACCGCGGCGGGGACGCCGGCCTCCACGATCTCGGCGACGCGGTCGGCCACGGCGCGGAGCGCCTCGGCGGCGGGGGCGTGGGGGTCGGAGACGAGGATGGGGATGCCCGCGTCGCCGCCCTCGCGGACGGACACCTCGATGGGCACCTCGCCCAGCAGCTCCAGCCCGGTCTGCATGGCCAGCCGCTGGCCGCCCGCGCGCCCGAAGATCTCGTAGCGCTCGCCGCAGCAGGGGCAGATGAAGCCGGCCATGTTCTCCACGATCCCCAGCACCGGCGTCTTCACCTTCTCGAACATCTTGATCCCCCGCAGCACGTCGCCCGTGGCCACGTCCTGCGGCGTGGTCACCATCACCACCCCGTCCAGACGGATGGTCTGGACCAGGGAGAGCTGGGCGTCGCCCGTTCCCGGCGGCATGTCGACCACCAGCCAGTCCAGCTCGCCCCACTCCACCTGCTCCAGGAACTGCTTCAGGATGCCGGAGATCATGGGGCCGCGCATGATGGCGGCCTGCGCGGGCTCCAGCAGGAAGCCCAGGCTCATCAGCCGCACGCCGTGCTGCTCCAGCGGCTCGATCTTCTCGCTCCCCTTCTCGCCCACCACCGCCGGGCGCCGGTGCTCGCCGAACATGGTGGGGATGTTGGGGCCGTACACGTCGGCGTCCAGCACGCCCACGCGCCGCCCCGCCTGCGCCAGGGCGACCGCGAGATTCGTGGCCACCGTGCTCTTCCCCACCCCGCCCTTGCCGGAGCTGACCGCCACGATGTGCTTCACGCCCATCAGCAAGCCGGGCTTGGGCGTGGGCGCGGGAACGCTGCCGGCCTTCAGCGCCTCCTTCTTCGTCTGCGGGCGGCCCACGGAGGGAAGGGTGATGTCGATCTTCACCTTGCCCACGCCCTCCACGCTCTCGGCGGCGGCGCGGGCGTAGCGCACCAGCGTGCCGGGGTCGTCGGCCTGCAGGAGGAAGCGGAAGCGGACGGTGCCGTCTTCCAGCACGTCGAGCTCGCGGACGCGGCCGGAGGAGACCACGTCGTCACCGGTCACGGGGTGGGTCACCTGCGTGAGGGCCGCGGCCACGCGCCGCAGGACCTGGTCACGCTGATCGTTCGTCATCACTTAGGTACGAGAGTACGAGAGTACGGAAGTACGCTGCTTCACCGCGACGGATACACCGGCGCGCGGACATCGGTCGGGATGCGGGAAGGATACACGAAAGCCGGCGCCCGTGCGAGGACGCCGGCTTCGGATGGATCTCACGCGGAGACGCGGAGGAGGTCCGGCGCGGGAAGAGGCTCGAGACGCGGAGGAGGTGAGATCCTCGGCCTCGAGCTCCCGCGTCAGCTCCCTTCCGGCGGCTGCCAGAGCTCGATGCGGTTGCCTTCCGGGTCCATCACCCAGCCGAAGCGCCCGTATTCCGAGTCGTCGACCTTCTCGTCCACCGCCACGCCCGCCGCGCGGAGCTGCGCGAGCATCGCGTCCAGGTCGCGCACCCGGTAGTTCAGCATGAACGGCGCGGTGGACGGCGCGAAATGCTTCGTGTCCGCGGAGAACAGCGACCACGCCGTCGTCCCCGACGGCGCGTCGTCCGAGCCCGCGCCCCAGCGGAACGCGGCCCCGCCCCACGGCTGCACGTCGATGCCGAGGTGGCGCGCGTACCACTCGCCCAGCGCCTTCGGGTCGGCCGACTTGAAGAAGATCCCGCCGATCCCCGTCACCTTCTCCATCGCACACCTCCCGGGCGGGTGAGAACCGAAGTGCGGAAGTGCATTGTCACGCGCGGATCCAGCGCACTTCCGCACTTACAAAAAGCGCCCGGCGAGCACATCGGCTCGCGCGGGCGCTGCTGCTGCGTGGACGAGACCGGCGGCATCAGGCCACCGCCAGCACCTCGCGCACCTCGGGGATGGCGGACTTGATGCGCCGCTCGATCCCCTGCTTCACCGTCATCGTGCTGATGGGGCAGGCGCTGCACGCGCCCACCAGCCGCAGCTGCACCACGCCGTCGTCGAACCCCACGACCTCAACGTCGCCGCCGTCCTCGCGCAGCGCGGGACGGATGGTGTCGAGGGTGTCTTCGATCTGTTCGACGATGCTCATGCAGTGGCCGCGCGGAAGTTTGGAAGCTCCTGCCAAACCGGAATTTACCGCTCCGGACCGCGCGGGTCAAGCTGCATGGAGTGCGCGCCGTTCCAGCCGCGCCCGCCCTGCACACGCAGTTTGTCACATGGACGGCGTTACGGCTGGCGTATCGGGACCCATCCTTTTACCGTTGCTCATCCCGTCATTTGTTTCTCCCACCCTGCCGGACTGAAATCCAGTCCGGCGCACCACGCGTTCCCCACCGGAGGCAAGCCCGATGCGCTTCACCCGCCCCATTCTGCTGCTGTCCACGCTCGCCGTTGCCATCGGAGGCTGCTCCGACGCGCCCACAGCCAGCCGCGCCACGCCGGCCGCCCCGGCGCACAGCCTTTCCCCGCCCTGCACGGGGCAGATCTCGTCCGTGGTGCTCGTGGGTCCGTCGTCCATCGACGAGCGGGCGTCGCAGTACCAGACCATCTACATGGCCGAGGTCGAGGATCCCGAGCACTGCGGCGTGGACCTGTCCACCCACACCGTCACGTGGACGTCGTCGAACCCGTTCGTGGGCACCATCGTCTCCACCCAGCCCGGCGGCTACTCCATCCACGTCGCGTGGTACTCGGCCGGGACGACCGTGCTGACGCTGAAGGTGGACCAGTACGTCCGCCAGATGACCGTCACCGTACGCACGCCCCCCACGCTGTCCCAGCTGGTGGTCACGCCGGCGACCGCCACGGTGGCGGCCGGCGGGAGCGTGACCTTCACCGCCCGGGGGGTGGACCAGTACGGCAACGACTATCCGCTCAGCATGCTGGGCTGGGGCACCTCCAACTCCTCGATCGCCACGATCAGCTCCTCCGGCGTGGCCACGGCCGCCAATGCCCGCGGCACCGTGACGGTCGACGCCTACTCCGGCATTCTGGTGGCGCACGCCACGCTGAACGTGGTGCCGGGCATCACGCTCTCCGCTCCGCAGTACGTGTACGAGGGGCCCTACACCGTGAGCGCCGGCGTGCAGCCCGGCGGAACGTACTACTACGTCTGGTCGGAAAGCGTCTGCTCCACCGTCGATCCGTGCACCGATTACGAGGTGGTGGCGCAGGGCACCAACCTGACCTCGGTAGAGCGCAGCATGTCGCGCTACGACAACTACCGCGCCATCAAGCTGGAGATCCGCGACTCGGCCACCGGCCCGGCGCTCAACAGCGTCACCACGCTGGTCGGCGGCCCGGGCGAGCAGGAGTCGGGCGGCAACTCGTGCTTCCCCCAACTCGTGTGCAGCTGAGCGATATCCGCCTGTTCGACCGCCCCCCGGAGCCCGCGTGCTCCGGGGGGCGGTTTCGTTCCATGCCCGCGTGCCTCACGGCACCGCGCGGGTCCTCAGCCGCAGAGCAGGCAGGAGCAGTCGCTGTACTGGCAGGTGCCGGTGCAGGCCAGGTCCTCGGTGGGGCCGCACGGATCGTAGCTCGGGTCCTTGGGCCCGCAGATGCGGAAGCTGTCACATGCCGGCGTCCACCCGCGCCCTTCCACCGTCCCCGCCTCCGCCTTGGACTCGCTGGCCTCGAACGACTCCACTTCCAGCGCTTCGATCTCGAGCTTCAGCTTCTTCATCGTTCCCTCCGGGAGGTGTGGGTGGGTGCGGTCGGCGATCGAGAAAAGGATGTTCAGAAGATGGCGGAAGATGATTCCGGGCGGAAGGACGGCGTTGCCGGAACGCGGGGCACCGGGTGGCGAGGGGTTGACGCGCTCGGTAGTTTACGCGCCCCTGCAACCGAGCCTACAGGAGACGGGTGATGAATAGCATTCCGCAGGTGCCGCTGCCGCGCAACGAGCCGGTGCTGGGGTACGCCCCCGGGTCGCAGGAGCGCACGGAGCTGAAGGCCGCGCTGAAGGTGATGGCCGGCGAGCAGATCGAGATCCCGCTGATCATCGGCGGGCGCGAGGTGCGCACGGGGAACACGCACACCGCGGTGATGCCGCACGACCACGGCCACGTGCTGGCGACGTATCATCTCGCGGGCGAGGCCGAGGTGCGGCAGGCGGTGGACGCCGCCATGAAGGCGCAGCGCGAGTGGGCCGCCTGGCCGTGGGAGGACCGCCTGGCCGTTTTCCTCCGCGCCGCCGACCTGCTGGCCACCTCGTGGCGCCCGGTGATGAACGCCGCCACCATGCTGGGCCAGAGCAAGACCGCGCACCAGGCCGAGATCGACGCGGCCTGCGAGATGATCGACTTCTTTCGCTTCAACGCGGCCTTCGCGCAGAAGCTGTACACGGAGCAGCCGCAGTCTCCCCCGGGGCAGTGGAACCGGCTGGACCACCGCCCGCTGGAGGGCTTCGTCTACGCGGTGACGCCCTTCAACTTCACCTCCATCGCGGCCAACCTCCCCACCGCCCCGGCGCTCCTGGGGAACGTGGCCATATGGAAGCCGGCGGCGAGCGCGATGTACAGCGCCTACTACATCATGCGCCTGCTGGAGGAGGCAGGGCTCCCGCCCGGGGTGGTGAACCTGCTCCCCGGCGACCCGGTGATGATCAGCGACGTGCTCCTCAAGGACCGGGCGCTCGCCGGGATCCACTTCACCGGCTCCACCGCGGTGTTCCAGAACATCTGGAAGACGGTGGGGAACAACATCGGCGGCTACGCCGGCTATCCGCGGCTGGTGGGCGAGACGGGGGGCAAGGACTTCATCCTCGGGCACGCCAGCGCCGACCCGGTGGCGCTGGCCACGGCCATCGTGCGCGGCGGCTACGAGTACCAGGGGCAGAAGTGCAGCGCCGCGTCGCGCGTCTACATCTCCGACGATCGCTGGGAGGAGGTGCGGGACCGCGTGCTCGCCATGCTGGAGACGGTGCGGGTCGGAGACGTGCGGGATTTCCGCAACTTCATGGGCGCGGTGATCGACCGCGTCTCCTTCGACAGGATCACCGGCTACATCGAGCACGCCCGTG